>CAXBNB010000731.1:0-2564 GCA_963976505.1 uncultured Reichenbachiellaceae bacterium | reverse complement strand
AATTAATTCATTGAGACATGGTCATTTTGGCCAGGCTCATATTTATCAAAAAAAAAAAACAGAAACGTTTCTTATGAAAAAGAAGATATTAATAGTTTTTGCCCTAAGTCTAAGTGCACTCACATCCATTAAAGCTCAGGAAGATATTTCACTTTTCAACTACTGGGAGTATCACTCTGATGTGGAAAACTCCCTTTACAAGCATTTTAGTGCTATCGCTTTTGAGCAACTCAATACCAGAAAAGCAGAAATCAATCAACTGAAAACAAAAGCGGACTGGCTTGAACGGCAAGGAATAGTCAAAAAAAAACTATTGGACCTTGTCAGTTCTTTTCCGGAGAAAACGCCCTTAAACGCACAAGTAACTGGTGTACTGAAAAAAGATGGCTATAAAGTTGAGAAAGTTTTATATGAATCAAAACCAGGATATTATGTTACTGGCGCTATTTATATTCCTAATGGTGTAAAGAAAAAAGCACCTGCTATATTTTATGCATGTGGCCACAGCGTGCAAGGCTTTAGGGTCGAGATCTACCAACACGTAATTATTAACCTTGTAAAAAAGGGTTTTGTGGTATTTACAATTGACCCCATGGGACAAGGCGAACGCTTTGAGTATTGGGATAAAGAAAAAGGTGAATCAAAATTTCCAATTCCTGATCATGAACACTCTTATGCAGGTGCGCAATGCCTGATCTCGGGCTATTCTACAGGCGACAATTTTATATGGGATGCCATCAGAGGCATAGATTACATGCTCAGTCGCAAAGAAATAGATCCTGAAAGAATAGGCATGACAGGTAGATCAGGAGGAGGTAATATTACAGCCTACTTAGGTGCATTGGACGACCGTATTTTGGCCACAGCACCCGAATGTTACATCACAAGCTATGAACAATTGTACAAATCCATAGGACCACAATGCGCTGAACAAAACCTATACAAAATGATAAGTAAGGGGTTAGATCATGCGGATTTTATAGAAGCAAGAGCACCAAAACCTACAATGATAGTAAGCACTACACGAGATTTTTTCAGCATACAGGGTACACGAGACACTTATGCAGAAGCAAAAAAAATGTATAGCGCTTTAGGAATGCAAGACCAACTGACCATGGTAGAAGATGACTCAGTGCACAAATCGACGAAAAAAAATAGAGAAGCAATGTATGCGTTTTTTCAAAAACACTTGAATAATCCCGGCAGTCCTTTGGACCAAAAGGTCAGTGTTGTTAACCCAAAAGAATTACAGGTCACGAAAACCGGACAACTAGTGACCTCTTTTGACAAGCAATCAGTGTTTTCCATGAACGTTACCAAAGTAGAAACACAGATACAAAACTTAAATAAATTAAGGGAGAACATCGAATCTCATTTAAAGAATATACCAACCAATGCAGCCAAATACTCGGGCTTTGACTATCCAACACAATTTGGAAAAGCAACATTTTCCGGTCGCTTCAACAAATCCGGTTATACGCTAGAAAAGTACCTCATCTCAGGGAGTGGTAACTATGTACTTCCCGCCGCTTTGTTTCAACCAACGCAAAACATAAAGAATAAATTGGTGATGGTATTGAATACGGAAGGCATGGAAACAGCTGTCAATCAAGAAAATCTAATAAATACACTTATACAGTCGGGTTACGCTGTTTTGAGCTTTGACCTACCAGGAATAGGTAGTATGGGGCCCGGATATCTAAAGGGCGATTCTTATATCGGAAATATATCTTATAACCAATGGTTTGCATCAGTTCTTATTGGCAAGTCGAATGTAGGATTAAGAAGTGAAGATATTATTAGAATGGTACAATTTATAAAAACCAACTTCAATCAGTACACAGATATTTCGGCACTTTCAATTGGAGCACTTGGGAGTGAGTTGATACATGCAGCAGTATTTGAGCAAGACATCAAAAAAATTGGTCTGATCAAACCATTTTTGAGTTATACTGATATTGCAACCACTCAATTTTACAAGCCAGATTTTATTCCATTTACTGTACCTGGAGCAATTGAAACCTATGATTTACCTGACCTAGTCGGAAAATTATGCCCACGAAATGTACTTATCATAAACCCGAACTCTGGAGATGGCTCACCTGCCAATAATTCTAAAACAAACCAAGAAATGGCATTTCCCCTTGATGTCTATTTAAATCAAGGCGTTTCTGAAAAGTTAACTTTGATCAATGAAATTGAAGATCAATTGCTACTAAATAAAGTGATAGATTGGTTGGAGTGAACCAAATCATGGAATTATTAGACTACTATTATGTCAAAATTGACATAATAGTAGTCTAATAATAATGAACTCTACATTATCGACTCAATTTCATAAAACAACTTTCCAAGATTGTTATTTTTGAAATTCTTAATTCAAATTCAGTATGAACTCAATAGAAATTCTAGTAAGCATCCGCAAGATTGTTCGTTCACTTAATCTGGAGTCGAAAAGTATCCAAAAGGATTTTGGTCTTAGCATTACTCAACTGTTATGCCTTAATCATCTGGAACAGGTTCCAAATTACCAATCCACCCACAAAGAACTAATGGAGCTATTG
>CAXBNB010000730.1:0-2572 GCA_963976505.1 uncultured Reichenbachiellaceae bacterium | reverse complement strand
TTGCATTGCGGGCACTTACAGATAGGAAAGGCCGTCTGGACAAGGTGCCTTCTCAACCATTTATAGAAGGGTTAGAAGATCCTTCCGACAGGGTGAAAATTGCGGCTGCCGTTGGTCTTGGTCGTCTCAATCGGGTAGAAACTGCTGAAGCACTATTGCAAATGTCCGTTCCAGATTCGTTTGTTGCTCCTGAGAAAAACACCGAAGGTCCACATGCAACACCCAATTCTGCCATTATACCAGCACATATTGCAGTGAGGACATTGGTTAGCCTCAATGCCGTTGATGCATGTGTGGCCGCCATAGGAGGAAAAAACTCAGACATTGCCCTATGGGCATTGCGCTACATGCATGAAAGCAAAGCAGTGGATGGTTTGATTGCCTCTTATCAAGAAGCAAACAATGAAAGTTTGGGATTAAAAGAACAAATATTGGTGACTATAGCAAGATTGTATCAAAAAGAAGCTCCATATGATGGTTCATGGTGGTGGAGCACCCGACCAGACACTCATGGGCCCTATTATAAAACGGTTACCTGGGAGTCTTCCGAAAAAATCAAAGACTTCTTGTTTAAAGAGTGGAAAAGTGCCAATAAAAATGGCAAACAATTATTCGCCGATTTGAATGGTAAACTTAGAATGGGCATTTCTGAATTTGGTGGAGAAGAGAAAGAAGCCATTACTGAAGCCAAAGACCCTGAAGTCAACCTAAACAAAATCAAAAACAAAAAAGGACAGATTGGAAAAAGTTCAATCGAGGATGTGATGTTGGCTATGGGTAAATTGAAGGGGGATCCCGTACTCGGAAAGAAACTTTTCACGCAACAGGGATGTATTGCGTGTCATAACTTGAAAAAAGGCGAAGTAATGAAAGGACCGTTTATGGGTCAGATTGGCTCAATCATGAATCGAGACCAAATAGCTGAATCTATATTGAAGCCGAATGCATCTATTTCACAGGGGTTTTCTTCAGTTTTGATTACTACAAAAGATGGTAAAAGTTATTCTGGATTTGTTTCTAAAGAATCTGCAACAGCCCTTGAAATCAGAAATATAGCTGGACAGGTATCTATGATCAAAGTAGAAGACATCAAGGAAAGAAAGGAACTGGAAAACTCTATGATGCCTGAAGGGCTTGCCAATGCTTTGTCCTATCAAGAATTTGCCTCGCTCATTACATTTCTGTCACAACAGAAATAAATAGACCTGAGTAGGCACAATAGAACGCCTTCTGTCACAAAAAAACAAGACTTAAGAACACCTCAAACTCGTTGGACTTTAGGGCAATGAGTTTGAGGTGTTCTTGGTTTCATCCATCTGCTATTTCACCCACCTTATTGTAATAAAAAAACATCTGTCATACGGTCTAATTGCTATATGATTTGCAAATAGGAAATATATTGCTATATTTGTTTTGGTTTTAGGAAAATAATATAGAGTATGAAGATAGGCGCATTTGAAGAACTTGTATTGTTGGCAGTAGGCTCACTTGGTGATGAGGCTTATGGAGTTACAGTTAAGGAGCTTTTACAAGAAAAAACAGGAAAGAGCCCGAGTATTGGAGCACTGCATTCGGCTTTTTACAGATTGGAGGAGAAGGGATGCCTCGGTTCTAGTGAAGGTGGGGCTACTGCAGAAAGGGGAGGCAGAAGAAAAAAATTCTATACCCTTACCAATTTAGGAAGAAATACTCTGATTGAAGCAAACAAATTGCGTTTCGAATTTTCTAAAAATATCGAAGGATTAAACTTAAGTTTAGATGGCAACTGAGAACTTTTTTCAACCACCCAGGTTTGCAGATCGATTGTTAGAATGGTTTTGCTCTGAAGAGGTGGTTGAAACCCTTCAAGGGGATCTATATGAATGTTATGCAAAAGGTAGAAAGAAGGGGGAGGGTAAGTTTAAAACTGATTTTTATTTTCTACTAGGAGTCCTGAGTGCATGTAGGTCATTTGCATTAAAAAGAAATTTCAATCCTCGTTCCAATAATGATATTGCTATGATAGCTCACACAATCAAAATTACATGGAGAATGTTTTTGAAAGACAAAATGTATTCTTCGATAAAAGTAGGTGGATTTTCAATGGGCATTGCGGTTTGCTTACTTATCGCCATGTTTGTACGTGATGAACTCAGTATTGACCAGCATTATGACAACAAAGAAAACATTTACAGGGTTCTTAATGCTACAAGTAACCCTTTGGATAATTGGAGCAGAGCATCTTGTTTCCCAGCTCCGATTGGCAAAGCACTAAAGGAGAATTTTCCTGAAGTAGAAAAGAGCGGTCGCTTGATATCATTCGATGGATGGTATGATGCAGGTAACAATTTATTCAGGCCAGCAGATCAGGTTACAAGTGTGTATGAGGAACGATTTGCATATGCTGATCAGGAATTGATTGATATGCTAAAAATACCTATGGTTTATGGAGATCGTGCCGGTGCACTTGCCAATCCTAAGTCCATTTTGATATCAAAAAGAAAGGCAGAAAAATATTTCCCTAATCAGGATCCAGTAGGACAAACTATTGTTCTCAATGATGACAAGGAAAACTCGTTTGTAATAGGGGGAG
>CAXBNB010000729.1:0-2576 GCA_963976505.1 uncultured Reichenbachiellaceae bacterium | reverse complement strand
TGGTATATGCCTTCAAATCCTGTTTTTTCTTGTACAAAGGTGACACCTACTCCTGCGGATTGTGATACATAAGTGGTGAGTTTTTGAATGGGATGAATGATACTGGCATGAGTAAGTTCCTTCAAAGAACCTTCTTTATCTGTAATAGCAGATTTATAGTTAACAGCGACTGAAGTATTGGATTCAAGTCCTACAAATGCAGGGTTTAAATAGGCAGATGAGGCAAAGAATTGAGAAAATTGACTCTCTTGTGCGTATAGTCGGCCAACGGCCAAGATTAATAATAAGATTATAAAAATTCTCATCTTGCAAGTAATACTGTTCCAGTTTTTTCAAAAAATCCTCCTGAGCTAGTTACCAATACTCGGTAATAATAGATTCCCTGAGGCGCACTCATACCATTCGTAAATTGACCATCCCATCCAGTTTCTTCCAGTGGTGTATCTTCTACATATTCAGAAAAAATCTTATTATTAAATTTGTCCCAAACATTCATTTCTACCTTTTCTATTTCTGCCCCAAGTAAAAAGGATCTAAATTTCTTGTTTTCTGTCATGGTACCCATTGGTGTAAAAATGCTGGGTACATAAAATTTTAACCCATCAGACATTGGCATTATTCCTATGCTGAGGTAAATGGAAGAATCACTTAATTGAATGGACCTTCTGGAAACGACTTTGCCAAATGTAGCAATGGTTTCATCACTGCCATCGCCAACCCCCATAGAATTATACTTGCTATTTTCAGTCAAGCATGCTATTGTCGGAGCATATTTATTTGCCCTTATTGGGTTGTTAATTGGAAAATTTTGAAGGTCTAGGTTGTTGTAATTAATTGAAACCTGAGAGTTTAATGTTACATTTTCTCCTACTGTCAATTCCCATGCTGCTTCATCTGCAAGCCCGATGAGTGAATCCCCTGGCACAAGTGTATTGGGATCCGGCATCCAACATTCAACTGTTATCTCTCCGATAGGTGCAGAATGAATTGTAAATGCCTCATATTGGTCGGCCATGCCAACAGGAAAGAGTAAATTATTAGTTCCTGTTGAAATGATTGAGAGGCCTCCGGTTACAAAGGACTGCTCTGACCCTCCAGTAATCAATCCAGATAATACTGTCAATTTTGATGATGAGACTGATAATATGCCGGAATTCAGAATAAGTTCTTTTGTTATATCAAGCTTATTGGATTCCACAATTGCCCTGTTATTTTTGTTCAGTTCGAAACGCTCAGAAACCAACTCTTTTCCTTGAAGGAGCTGATCAGTTGCTCCAGTGAGCTCAACATTACCTATGTTTTGATTGTTTCCGAAATTGGCATCACCACTAAAACCAGCATGACCATTGTTACTCAACTCACCATTGAAAATAGCGTTCCCATCAACTTGAATATTGGATTCACTCCCAATATATAGAAGACTTGATGCTTGAGTAAAAAGCGCCTGACTAAGACACTCTTGGAAACCTAAGAGTGATAATATGATTACTATCCTGAACACTATTAGTTATTTAAAAGATTCAGAACTTGTTGAAGGCTAATTTCAATAGTCGATAACCTTTTTTCGTAATCATTGACTTTTTGAGTTTCCTCAGAAACCTTACTTTTCAAATTTTCAATAGTATTAGACTGTTCTTTTATTGCCTCTAACAATACAGGAATCAAACCGTCATAATCAACTGCCATATAGCCATCAGATCTCTGAATGATTAGTTCCGGAAATACTTTTTCGATTTCCTGTGCCATAACACCGTATAACCTGTCTTGTTTCAGACTGTCTGATTTTAAGTAATAAGAGTAACCAGTGAGTGTAAGTGCTTTTTCAAGCGAATTGTCAAGTTTGGTTATATCATCTTTAAGACGCCTATCACTTATAAGAGCTGAGCTCACAACAGAAGTTATTCTTCCAAAGTCATCTGTATTAATGGTATGAATTACATTCCCAACCCCATTCCCGTAAGTTGTTGTAGCTGAACCTTTAAGAACAGCAAGATCTCCTGCGTTTAGTTGAAGTCCTGAGTTGGATGCCAGAGAAATGGCTAAAGGGCTTCCTGCTCCTCCGTTCAATCCATCTCCTGCAATCGAGCTGTTTAGATCACTTTGAGTTATAGTGCCATCGGTTATTTGAGTTGTAGTGACTTCATTTAGGGCAGCAAGGTTTCCGAGTGTAGGTAAATTACTAAGTTTGGTATAATCACCATCAAAATCATCGGTTGAGTCTATATCTAGATTCGCCGGAAGGTTAGAGATGTTAGCATAATCAACATTGCCAACTGTAAATCCTGCAGTATAGCTTCCAGAAATGTCACCTGCAGCTGGGCTTGTACCCAAGGCTACATCATCAGTAGCATCAGTGTCTAGATTTACAGGCACATTGGTTAAACTAGTAAAGGCACCATCAAAATCATCGGTTGAGTCTGTATCGAGATTCGCCGGAAGGTTAGAGATGTTGGCATAATCAACATTGCCTACCGTGAACCCAGTAGTATAACTTCCAGAGATATCACCTGCAGCCGGACTAGTGCCTAAAGCCACATCATCAGTGGCATCAGTATCTAGATTTACAGGCACATTGG
>CAXBNB010000728.1:0-2586 GCA_963976505.1 uncultured Reichenbachiellaceae bacterium | reverse complement strand
AATTCACAGCAAAATTGGAGCTACCTGGCACACATACCTCCGCAACAACAAGTATGTCTTGAAAAGGACTTATTGGTATGCCATGGATTGTGTAGATGATTCAAATCTAAAACCCCAGAAGGAAGAAGGAATAGTAGAAGCCAGATGGATGAATAAGCGCGAGGTAGAAATAGCCATGACGAACACATTCGCTACCATTCAGAGTGTGATCATTACTTATTTTGAAAATCCAATGCTCCATGAAGACCGGTCTGGTATCAAACCAATCCAAAAAGTTCATGGTTTCAAATAGATACACTATTGTTGCCATCAGGTCATTAAACAATATTATCTTACAATCAAATTGAAGAAGTCTTGATTCAAGGTAATGTCAAATTAAAGTACAAAATCGGAAAAAGAATATGAGCAACAAATCCAACAACCCCTGGCACTCAGTAGAAATAGGTGACAATTCACCAGATGTAGTAAATGGAATAATAGAAATTCCTACAGCTACAAGAGCCAAATATGAGCTGGACAAACAAAGTGGACTGCTCAAAATGGATCGTGTACTCTACTCTTCTATTTACTACCCTGCAAATTATGGGTTTATTCCTCGTACCTATTGTGACGACAATGATCCATTGGACATCATGGTTTTGTCTCAAATCACTATCGTACCGCTTTGTATTGTGCCAGCTAAAGTAATCGGAGTAATGAGAATGTTGGATCAGGGTGAACATGATGATAAGATCATTGCAGTAGCTGAAAACGACATGAGTGTCAACCACATCAATGACATTTCTGAACTCCCAAAACACTTTGTAAAAGAGCTAAGGAATTTCTTTGAAGACTACAAAAAGTTAGAAAAGAAAACAGTAGAAGTGAAAGACTTTTTGGATGCCGATATTGCCAAACTTATCGTTAAACAGGCAATTAACGATTACAATGAAATGATGAAGGAGTCCTAATTTTTTTGACTGCCTAACACATCCATACTTCCCACATAAAAATTAGAGTCAATCTGAATTGAATCTATTTTTTCATTCAGATCCATAACTTGCCATTCAGTAGTTGGCTTTAACCAATGTATTTTACCATTTGAACTGATTTTCAGAGGCATATCAAAATCTGTAAAGCAGTTTGTCCATCTTGCATTCAGTTTATTGTTCTTAATAAAATATTCCAATACGGGCATTCTTGAATCTCTCAAATATTGGTCAAAAAAGCTTCTAAGATTGATACCGACTTGTTGAGAAATGAAATTTTCTATCTGCTTGGTTGATACTGTTTGGTGATAAAACTCCTTGTTCAATCCCCTTAGTGTTTGTCTCCATTTTTCATCATCATCGACGATTTGTCTTAAGGTATGGAGTATGTTTGAGCCCTTGTAATAAATGTCAATTGAACCTCTCTGATTCACTCCGTAATCCACAATTATAGGGTCGTCGTTGACAATATTGAGTCGCGTACCGATCACATATTCAGCTGATGCTTTTTTTCCAAAATGATAGTCTAGTAATAGATTTTCCGAATAAGAGGTGAATGACTCATGAATCCACATGTCAGCTACATCAATATTGGTGATGTTATTGGCAAACCACTCATGACCGCTTTCATGAACAATGATAAAGTCAAATTTCATACCCCAGCCCGAACTGCTTAAATCACGGCCTTTATAACCGTTGCTATAGCCATTGCCATAAGTAACTGAACTCTGGTGCTCCATTCCCAGATAAGGTGCTTCCACCAGCTTGTAGCCATCCTCATAAAAAGGATAAGGCCCGAACCAATGCTCCAAAGCTTCTATAGTCATCACTGCTTGCGTAAATTGTTTTTTAGCCTTTTTTAAATTGTACTTCAGTACATAATAATTCATATCAAGACTCCCCTTCTCACCTTCATACTGTTCAGAAAAATGAGCATAATTGCCGATATTGATATTCACTCCATAGTTGTTGATGGGGTTGGATACAAACCAATGATATGTTTTTGTACCGTTACCATTTACATCAACCTTTCTCAATCGACCATTGGAAACATCCATCAACTCTGCTGGCACAGTAGTACTGATAAGCACACTGTCTGGCTCATCGTAGCTGTGGTCTTTGCATGGCCACCATACACTAGCTCCTATTCCCTGACAAGCCGAAGCGACAAAGGGATTTCCTTTTTTATCTTTTGACCAAACAATGCCACCATCCCAAGGAGCATTCTTCGCTTCTATTGGATTGCCGGAAAAGTATATATCCAACACCATTTGAGCACCTTCCTTTTGCATTTCTGATAATTCAATAAAATGTGCATTCGTTTCATGTCTGACCGTCAGCACTTTTCCATTTTGCAATACTTTGTCGATTTTCATTGGAGGCTGCAAATCAATCTGCATGACCTGATTTGGAGTCAAAACCTTATAATGCATTTCGTTTTTACCAGAAATGAATTTATTGTCAATATCAACATTGACATCTAAATGGTAATAAGTCAAATCCCACCATATACGTTCAGGTGTAATAGATCCACGCAGTGAGTCTTGCCTTGTATATTGATGATCTTGAGCCAATATTGGTATGTCACCAAAAAATAATACAGTCAATATTGTTAGAC
>CAXBNB010000727.1:0-2597 GCA_963976505.1 uncultured Reichenbachiellaceae bacterium | reverse complement strand
AGATCACCCAAGTAATCCCATTTCAGCATGTCTTTAGATTTGAAAAAGGCAGCCACATCACCTCCGGAAATCTGGTAGTAGCTATCGGCTTTTTTGTCATACCAGCCTTCAGGATCCCATGCTCGGTATTTCCCAAACATTGGATCGCCCTCAACAGGTGTCTTAAGCACAGGATTTCCTTCAAACTTCTTCCAAATTTTCAAATCATCATCAGTAGCATAAGCCACGAGGTTGGTTGACGATCCCTGCCCATGGTACATAATATGTGGCACACCTTCTTTTGACAGAAAAGCACCACCACTGAAAATACCCTTTTCTATATCACCTGCTTTGATATTTAACATGTCTGGATATAGACTCCAATGAAAAAGATCGGTGCTCACTGCATGCCCCCAAACATGTTCATATTTCCCATTTTCAACATTTTGATAGATATATCCAAGATGATATTTCCCATTCCAATAGATACCACCATTGGGATCAAAAGGCATGGCATTCCCTTCGGGAGCTACAAAGTGGTAAATAGGCCGATGTGGATCAGACTGCATCAAGGATCGCAATTCCCTGCTCTTATTGACCATATTCTTGATCACATCCTTTTCATTCTGTGAGAATAACGGGAAGTGTAACAGCAGTATGGCAACAAGCATTATAATCTGTTTCATAAGTTATGAATTGACTTTGATTAAATATTGACAATTTAAAGGTACTTCACTATTGTCTCCCTCATGGATAATTTAAATCCAGATTTAAATATCATTGCCAATGGTGGCTTACTCATCAGGTTCGTCTTGTTGCCCAAGGTCATCCATCAAGCGATAAAAAGCTCCATCTATGTTCCTCCTATTAGTTACAGTTTTTGTTTCCATTATAAAATCACTGAGAAGGCTTTCCAACTCCTGTGTCTTTTCAGGGTTTTTCTTAGACAGGTCTTTTTCCTCACTCAAATCGTTAGACAAATCAAATAGTTGAACTTTAGGAGTCCCCTCATATTTATTATCCTTACTCCAATATTTGATAAGCTTATAATCTCCTAGTCTTACAGCACTTCTGGGTGGTCGATGTGAAGATTGATGAAAATAGAGTGCCTCTTTGGATCTTTTAACTTCATTCACCTTATCATCCATCAATAAGGGCTTCATACTTCCACCATCGATCTCTTTTGGAAATTCACCTACAAAACCTCCTATGTCTGCAAAAGTTGGAAGGAGATCAAGCCCTGTAACTGGAGTATTACTCACTCTATTGCTTTTAATCCCAGGCCCTACTGCCATAAAAGGCACTCTTAATCCTCCTTCATAAAACGAGTGTTTTCCGTCCTGTAAAGGAATATTCCTGTCAGGCTCTGTAGCATAGTGGGCTTCAATTAATTTTCTTCTTTCATCTACTGAACCCATCTGGTTAAAGGAAAGCCTCCCACCATTATCACCCATTAAAAATATATAAGTATTATCTTCAATACCTGCCTTTTTCACGAAATCCATAATCATGCCTATGCTTGTATCCAAGTCTTTCAGCATGGCTGCAAATTCAGGAGACTTATGCCTGTCTCCTTCTGCTTTACCCTCAAAGTACTCATAGGTTTCTTTTGTTGAAACCAGAGACAAGTGGGTGGCATAGTGAGAAAGTTGCACGTAAAACGGTTTGCCTTCGCCTATACTTTCATTCATGAAATTCTTAGCCCGTGTAGTAATACCAAAAATATCCTTCGGATTTTCGTCACTCCAGTATAAAGTAGGTTTACCTACTTTTTTAACATTCGAAGAATTTGGTACATTATTATTCCTCAAATACTCATTTGAGCTTTCAATATAATCTTTATGCACAAGAAATCCATCTTGGTATATTTCTCCTCCTGCATTGCTGGTCATACCATCATTTTCGTCAAAACCAGCATCGCTTGGTTCCATAGCAATATGCCATTTTCCAAAATGAGCAGTCTTATAGTTCGAATTGGCTTTCTTCAGCACTCTGGGAATAGTAAACCAGTCTGCTGTTTTCTTATACCAATCCGCATCTTCACTATAAATATGCCTTGCAGCATTTTGTCCAAACATTACACTGTTTCTGGTTGGGGAGCAGATAGGATTTGGTGCGTAACCTTGAGTGAACATTACACCCGATTTAGCCAAACGATCCATGTAGGGGGTCTCGTAATAATCACTTATGGAATTTTTAACTTCAGGGTCTGCCAAGTGTGAGGTTTGCGTCCAACCCTGATCATCTGTTAGAATAAAAATAATATTCGGAGACTTTTCTTGTTGTGCACATGAATAAAATACACTTAACAGGCATAAAATGAAAAGAGATGTGATTCGCATTGTTTCTTTTATATAATTAAAATTTACCTCTAAAAAACTAAATCCCTGCTCGGTGGTAAAGTGCTTAAACCTATAGGACTTGGGTTGACCCATTGTAGGCATGATGTTCATTAATAGAACAATGGTCACCGTTAATCTTTTTGCAATGTTTAAGGCCTTCAACTTTTTTAAAAATTTGTTTGATCTATTTTATGATGCATTACTTTAACGCAGATATCATTTCATATATTTCTATATGAAAGCTTAAAGATATAGAGTTTCTGCCTCCTTAAAAAT
>CAXBNB010000726.1:0-2601 GCA_963976505.1 uncultured Reichenbachiellaceae bacterium | reverse complement strand
ATAAATAATGCACTTTTAAAAGAACCAACCAGTTCAGTTTGCATGAATTTTCCTTTAACATAAAATAATTCAATATGAAAAATATTGTAACCCATGGCCTATATCATATAAGAAATAGTAACAATATATTTATATCTTACCTATTCAACTAAAACTATACAACATGGATAAAGGCTCAACTATTTTCCTAGCAGTTTCACTTATCATCATCATGCTGGGAATGGGTTTGTCATTGGTAGCAGATGATTTCAAAAGAATATTGATATACCCAAAAGCAGTCCTAGTAGGCTTGACAAATCAAATCATTATTTTGCCCATCATTGGATTTGCTGTAGCTTCTATATTTCCACTAAAGCCTGAAATTGCTGTTGGAATAATGCTTCTAGCTGCTTGTCCCGGTGGCCCTACGTCTAATTTAATTACTCATTTAGCCAAAGGAGACATAGCATTGTCGGTGACTCTCACTGCTTTAAGTAGTCTTCTCACCATCATTACTATCCCTTTTATTGTCAATTTCGGACTGACTCATTTTCTTGAAAAAGGACAAATCATTCAATTGGATCCTGTTCAAACCATCATCCAGATCATGGTCATTATACTCATTCCGGTAACTATCGGTATGGTTATAAGGAGATACAAAGAAAGTTTTGCTTTGAAAATGGAAAAACCTGTGAGGATCGCATCCAGTATAGTGATTACTCTTGTTATTATAGGAATACTCATCAAAGACAAAGACAACTTGGCCTATTATTTTAAAGAAGCTGGAATAGCCGCTTTTTTCCTTAATGTAGCGACAATGCTCGTTGGTTTTTATTCATCAAAATTATTCCAAATCAAAAATGACAAAGCAATATCAATTTCTATAGAATCCGGAATTCAAAATGGAACGTTAGCGATCTCAATCGCTATTGTGTTGCTTGGAAATTCAGCCTTTGCGATTGCCCCAGCTATTTATAGCATATTGATGTTCTTCACGGGAGGAGTGGCAATTTACTTTGGATCAAGAGCGGCTAGTAAATCCTGATTCCAAAAGGAATCAGGAAAATAAACTTTAAGCTAAAAAATAAGAGTTCTATTAATAAGCCCTTACCGACACACCTTTCATATAATTGATAAATGCTTTGTTGACTACTTCATTCCCTCCCGGAGTAGGATAGTCACCTGTAAAATACCAATCACCCAAGTGATTAGGACAGGCTATATGTAAATTATCTACAGTCTGGAAAAGAACTTCCAGCTGAGCTTTCATGTTTTTGGGTCTTACAATATTTGTAATCATAGCAGAAACCTGATCGTAGGTAAATGGAGCATACAATTCAGTTACAAAATTCTCCTGATTACGCTTGCCTTTATTGGCTACACATTTTTCCATTACCTCGTCTAAAAGGTATTCCTGATCCGATTCTTCTAATAATTTCAAAACAGCTCTAAAAGACACAAAATCCTTCATCTTGCTCATATCGATTCCATAACAATCAGGGTATCTTATTTGTGGAGCTGATGAAACGACTACAATTTTCTTTGGCTCTAGTTTGTCTAGAAGTGTCAATATACTTTTCTCCAATGTAGTACCCCGAACGATTGAATCGTCAATAATTACAAGATTGTCTTTGCCTTTATTGACCACTTCATAAGTAGTATCATATACGTTGGCCACCAAATCGTCTCTACCCGCATCTTGGGTAATAAAAGTTCTTAATTTGGCATCTTTGATTACCAGCTTTTCAATCCTTGGTCTAAAAGAAAGGATTTCTTCCAGATCATCCGGGCTTGGCTTTTTATCAATAACAATTTCTTTTCTTTTTTTGACCAAATAGTCATCCATGCCATCCATTAGTCCCAAAAAGGCAGTCTCTGCTGAATTGGGGATATATGAGAAAATGGTATTTCTAAGGTCGAAATTAATAGACTTCAACACCTTCGGTACCAACAACCTCCCAAGCTTCTTTCTTTCTCTATAAATATCCGGATCGGAACTTCTTGAAAAATAAATGCGCTCAAAACTGCATGATTTTTTCACCAGGGGTTTTAAGAATTTTTCAATCTTATAATCACCCTTTTTATCAATAATCAATGCATGTCCAGGCTCTATCTCATTGATGTCATTGTAATCACAATTGAAAGCAGTTTTTATTGCCGGTTTTTCAGAAGCAACCACTACAATCTCATCATCTGCATAATAGTATGCAGGTCTAATGCCAGCAGGATCTCTTGCTACAAACGACGCACCGTAACCAAGCATTCCAGCCATCGTATATCCTCCATCAAAGTCTTTACAGGACCTGATCAAGATTTTTTTCAAAGAAATCTCATCTTCAATGATCTGAGTGATTTCCTTATTGGTGTATTTGCTTTTGTATTTTTTAAATAAAGACTGATTCTCTTCATCCACGAAATGACCAATCTTTTCCATCACCGTTACGGTATCATTGATCTCTTTTGGATGCTGACCAATATCTATCAAGATATTGAATAAATGATCCACATTGGTCATATTGAAGTTTCCCGCCATTACCAAGTTTCTACTTCGCCAATTATTCTGACGTAAGAAAGGATGGCAACTTTCGATGCTATTTACACCATGGGTTCCATATCGCAAAT
>CAXBNB010000725.1:0-2608 GCA_963976505.1 uncultured Reichenbachiellaceae bacterium | reverse complement strand
AGAAGAAGGTACTATAGTTTGGATTCTATATAGGGATTGTATAAAAGAAATACCGATGTAAAAACCATAAACTTTTTCCTCAATTACTCTTTTGGAAGCGGATTCTGCATTGTTCGATACCATTGCCTTTTGGTAAAATCCACCCAATTCCATATCTCCTAAATAACCAGGAAATACCACACCCACAGAATGCCCCAACTTTGGTGACATTTTGGTCTTTTCTATATAAGACGTTCCTTTTATTCCTTGGGCATTGCTATAGGTAGCAGCCGCTAAAATCAATATGATAATAGGCAATAGCTTCACTATTATGATCGTCGTTGTGTAAAAATTGGTATTGGCTTTCATGACGCTATGATTTATTTGAAACACTTTTATCATGGCTCAAAGGTCATATTTCCACGTCTCCTATTTATGAGTGATTTACTGAATTGAATAAATTAGGTGATTTACTTATCAGGTAAATAAGAGGATAAATGGACTGTCGCTGGAGGCGGAAACCTGCCACTATATAGCATTACCAATGTTTATGCTTTGTAGGAAGAGGTGTGGTGGTTTTTATTTGGTGCACATGTAAAGAACTGAATTATCTACTTATCCTTGCATTTTCATTGCCATAGATTTAAAGGCTTCAGCATCAGAGAATAAATATTCGCTTTCTCCTTGTACATGAACTGCGTCAAACTTTTCAGCATTCTGGTTTATCCAACGCTTGATGGTTAAACTAAAAAAGTAATCTGACGCAAATTTTGAAATAGACTCTATATAAGACCCTAACAAGAAGGGAATCTCTGTGACGACAACACCATTGGTGAGGTAGGAGTTTTCACACCCAGTAGCTGTTCCAATGCACAGAATGGTTACATCATGTCCCTTTTCTATTAGTGAGCGACTCACATTCCATGTTTTAGTCTCAATACCTTTTTCAATACTTAAAGGGAAACATTTACATACCAATAGCATGTTGCTGTTTTCTGGTATTTCGGTCTTCCTTTTAAATCGATACATCTATTCTTAGGGATTATGTGTTTAGAAAAAGAACATTAATCAGGCTAAGTATCAATTAAGAATTGGGCTTTTCATTAGAAGAATAGTAGCAATAGATAATACTAAAATCAAAACTCCTACAAATGGGAATTTTAGTAATTTGACTTGCCATGTTTCTTTGAATGTTTTACCTCTAGTTTCCATATTAATACTGTTCTGTACTTTCTATAAGGTAAAACTAGAGTAATGCTTGACTTATTCTTTAAAAATACGACAAGCTGCAAAAAAACCTCGACGACTGGTTGATAAGTTTAGATGTATCAAAAGTAGTATGGCACTAATTGTTTACTTTATGGTAAACTCGACCCGTCTATTTCTCCTTCTAGATATGACATTATCATTGCTGGCTATAGGTTTTGTTCCACCAAATCCTTGCCCGGAAATTCTTCTTTCTTCTATTCCATTTGACACCAAATACTTTTTAACCGTTTCTACACGATCATAAGACAATTTGAGGTTGAGTGCAGCTTTCCCTTGATTGTCTGTATGACCAGCCAAAAATATTTGAATGTCTTGATGCTCCTGCATCATTTCAACAACCAAATCAAGTTCTTTTTCTGACCCTTGAACAAGTAATGGTTTCCCTTGCTCAAACAAAACATGTTGTAATTCGATGGTATTTCCTTTAGTAAGGGGTTCAAGTAAAAATTCATCAGGTATATCATCTTTTACTTCTTGCATGGTTACCAATTGTTTTAAACTCAGGTATTCACCAGATTGAATTTTCATCTCAAAACCAAGGCATTCTTTGACCTGCACTTCAAAACGACCTTCACTACTTGAGATAGCGTTGTAAACAATCCCTTCAGGATCACTTACAAATTCCATACGAGCCCCTTCTACTACTTTCTTTGTCTTTTTATCGAGTACTACTCCCGAAAATTGTAACAGCCCTGGGATTATCTTTTCTTCAACTACCAGAACTGTATCCTCTTGTATCACTTCGGGCACAATATCGGGCTTTATCTTCACCCGCTTCAAATCACCATAACCGTCACTATTCTGGGTGCTTATGAGATAGGCATATTCTGCCTCTTCCCTGAATACGAATGAAAGCTCTTGGCCTTTGGTATTAACCTTTGACCCTAGATTTACTGGCTCGCTCCAATTGAGCCATGAATCGTCCAACCTTTGAGTCATAAATATATCGAAACTTCCTTCTCCTCCTCTTCCGTTTGATGCGAAAAACATGGTTTTATTATCAGCAGCCAAAAATGGAGTCATTTCTTGAAAAGGGCTATTGACCATTGCTCCCAAGTTCTTTGGGCTAGTCCAATCTCCATCTCCATTCAATTTGCACATATACAAATCCTCCACTCCATAAGTGCCGTGAAACTCCATTCCAAAAATCAAATACCTGCCGTCAGTTGAAATACACCCACTAACATGGTTAGATTTATTCTTATAGTACGGAATTTCAATTTCAGTTGGCTTCAACCATTTTCCATTGTAATTGTAGGCAAAAGAGATTCCTTTTGGAGAGTGCAAGAGCATCGCTTTGCCATGATCCATAAATCCCAGTATTCTATTGGCCGATTTGTCGTTAAGTGATTCTCCCAAA
>CAXBNB010000724.1:0-2627 GCA_963976505.1 uncultured Reichenbachiellaceae bacterium | reverse complement strand
AAAGTTCGTGCCAAGCTTTCATGTGAACAACTATTGGCATCACTGGTAATTACTGCTGAGTAGTTTCCAGATTCTGTTACATTAAGCGTAGTGCCTATTTGACTTGGAATATCTACACCGTCTAGTTTCCATTTATAAGAATAGTTAGAACCAAAGTTGGTTACCGAAATTTCTGTTGAAGACCCAAGGCAAAAAATATCTTGGCCTGAATTATTCACCGCAATTACAGGTAGCGATTCTACCACAACAGTGACTTCTGCTTCTTGACTGATACAGCCACTCACATCTCTACCAGTAACTATGTATTTCCCGGTCATTTCAGGTGTTACATTGGTGAGTACAGGATTTTGATCGGTTGATGTATAACCACTAGGTCCAGTCCATTCATAAGCCATCTGTCACGGTTACTCTGTATTTGCCTGAACCTGTTACAGTAGCATCTAGGAAATTATCCGTACTTGATTTGACCGCAAGGTTATTAAAAACACCGTCTTTGTTTGAGTCTTGGTCCCAAGTATAGGTAGCGCCTCCACTTTGAGTAGCTTCAAGGTTTAAGTTTTGCCCTGTGCATATTTCAGTATCACCAGTAGGGGTGATTTCAGGAAGCATACAGTTGCGATTTATGAAAATGCCAAGTTGCCCATTTCCCCCAGAATTCACTTTGTGTGTAAATGCCAAATCGGGCTTGCCATCACCATTTAAATCTCCGATTTTAATATTCCTAGAGTTAGCTGTGGCATTTTTATTTACAACATCAAAAAATGTAAAATCTGCAGAACTATTGCCAGCTAAAATTTGAACAATATTTGAACCCGATAAAGAGGAAGTAGCAATATCTATCGTTCCGTCTCCATCTAAATCACCTAAGTCTAACCCCCAAGGAAGATTAATTCCAGAAGTAATAGTCGTTTTGAGTGCCATTGAAACAGTTGCCCCAACTGCGGAGGTAGTATTTTCCAGCACAACGATTTTATTTGTAAGTCTATCTGTAGCCACTATGTCATTGAATCCATCCTTATTGATATCTCCAATTTTGAGGTTTTGAAAGGAACCACTCACTGAAATTCTTATATTTTCTGCGAAAACAAGTGAACCGGGTTCACTGTTGTTAGGTATAATATAAATATCAGATGCTTTGTCATGGACAACTGCTATTTCAGGCAATCCATCGTTGTTCAAATCTTTCACATCTAGTCCAGAGGTAATAATACCATCAGGAAGTTCTATTTGGATAGGAGTGGAGTTAAAGCTAAGAGTGCTTCCATTGCTGGTGTTTTTAAAAACATCCAAGACATGATCTGATTCTGTAGTTAAGATTATTTCGGGTTTTCCGTCTAGGTCCAAGTCATTTATTTCCACACGTCTGGCAGTTCTTATGTTGCCATCGCTTTTGTTTTTTAAAGTCAAGTCTGGAGCAGCTAAGTTCGCACCAATTCTAGTAAAGCCAAAAATGCCTATGCCTGTGCTTACATTTTTGAAAACGAAAATTCCATTGTTATTTGATCCACCCTGAGTTACAATCAAATCTGATTTCCCATCACCATCTAAATCTCCACAGGTTGTATTGATAGAGCGAAAACCGATATTGAGATCAGCATCCGTCACCTTGGTGAAGTTGGTAGTAGTAGGGGTACTTGTATTTTTATACACAAATACTTCATTTGACTCACTGTTTGTTATGGCTACATCCGACAACCCATTGCCATCGAAATCACATAGACATAAATCATATGTAGCAGTACCTGTTGGGAAAGTGACAAGATTGGCAAATGAGCTTAGGACATTGGACTGCCCTTTAAAACTAATGCTGAACAATTCATTGGCATAAGCGGTCAGTTGGCTGCTGATCTTTGTCACACTGATTAGATTGAGTGTCGCACCTGCAGGTACGGTTACTTCTAATAAATTAGCAGTGGAAGACACAATAGTTGCATCTGCTGCACCGAATTTAACGGATAAATCTGCTGAGTTGGTGGAGAAGTTTGTTCCCGTTATTATTACAGTCTCACCAACTGTACCAGAAGTTTTGTCAATGCTACTGATATATGGCGGAGCTTGACTAAAAGATTTTGACCCTGATAGTAGTATAGCTATAAAGATGAAGCTTGCGATCGTTTTCTTATAAATATTCATAACCCTATTTATTAATCTGTCCATCAAATTATTCTACTGTTAATATCCATACTTTTTCCATTCCTGGAGATTTTCTTATTCTACTGCGTTGCGTTGCAGCTTTACTATGATCATCAGACCTGAATATTACTACATAGTAGTAACCTTTTTCTGATTGATATCCTAGAATCGTATCATGAAAACCTCGCTCAAACATAGTATCACTAAAATCTTCTGCATGTTCGAATTCACTGAAAGCGCCAGCTACTATGTGGTTACCAGGAGGCAATTCTAAATAATGAGTACCTCTTTTTACCCTAGGTGCTCCCACTGGTGAGGTGATTGTTGCGTTGGAGTTGACCGTTGGCTTACTAGTTGAAACTTCAGGTTTACTAATCTCAGTGTTTGTATTCGTATTAGGTTTAGAAGTGTCAGGTTTAGAATTAAATTCTTCCTGATTTGTTTTCGGTCTTTCGGTTATGGTATTATTTGGTGCTTCATTCGATTCTACTTCT
>CAXBNB010000723.1:0-2633 GCA_963976505.1 uncultured Reichenbachiellaceae bacterium | reverse complement strand
TGCCATTTTCCTTTTGTAGCGCACATTCATTGCAGTAATAGCTGCCCTGGAATGTCCCGGTAAATTAACTTCAGGAATCATCTCAATATGTCTCTCATTGGCATATTGAACTATTTCTATGTATTCTTCCTGAGTATAATATCCCGTACCATACTCACCATCAATACCAGAACCGTAAGCGGGTTTTAGATATGACTCTTCTTCTATAGTGTGTCCTCGACGGCCACCCACTTCAGCCAGTTCAGGCAATTGTTTGATTTCAATTCTCCAACCTTCATCTTCTGTAAGGTAAAAAAGCAACTTATTAAGCTTATACAAAGCCATCAAATCCAGCATTTTGAAAATGGTCTCCTTTTTTTGAAAGTTACGCCCAACATCCACATGCATTCCTCTGTAATCGTATCTTGGTGCATCTTCAATAGTTCCTTGCGCCAAAGTTATACTTCCTGATTTTTGGGCAAATGACTCAACAGGCAAAAGGGAAAGAATACTTTGAATCCCATAAAATACACCAGCTGCATCACTGCCTTTTATTTCTATTTTATTTTCTCCAATAGACAAGCGGTAAGATTCCGAGCTTGATATTTTTCCATCAAGGGTTAAAACTATTTTCTTTTTAGTACCATTCAGGTCAATTCCTAAATCTGCAAAAGTTGATTTTAAGTAATCTCCTTCATTTTCCAATCCATTGTCAAATGTGACTCCCCATTCCTTGTCTATAGTAGTGGTCTTGCCGCCAAAAGATTGCTTTACAGGAGTAGGCACTATTTGGGTAAGTTGTGGAGATACCTTGCTCCAGTCGTATTCAAAGTATGCATTTTTCGCACTAGGGATGATGTCTTTATCGACTTTGTGTCTGGTGATTTGTTCTGGCCTTGTAAATGGCGCTATAGTAGCGTCAGTTGAGAAAAATTTTTCATTACCCTCTTGTGTGTAAGTAAAATACACTCCTATTGGGGCATCTGCTATTTTTATCATTGACGTTTCTCCATCAAATTGAATTTCCATTTCCTTTCCGGCAGCCAATGTAAACCCTGCTGTCGGTGACATTTCATAAAAATCACCACCAAGGCATTTGATATTTACTTTAGCTGTAATAGATGAATCAATGATTTTTCGTGGAGCAATACTGAAATACATTTTCCAGTTACCGTCATTCAAGTCATAACTCCCTTGATTTTTGAGGGTAAAAACACTGGTAAAGACAGGCTCTTTTTCACTTGCAAAGTTGGTAATGAGTTCCCAAGAAACCCTCACATCAAACTTCGATGTAGAATCAGAAGTTTTGCACGAAACAAACGACAATAAAATCAAAGAATATAAAACAATACAATTTCTTTTCATGAAGATTAATTTTTAATAGGTGTACGTAAGGACAAAAGTGGGATATGTAAAAATATAGCTTTTCAATTTTAATACCACATAATAGAAATATTTCCCTTGTCAGTAAATAAATAATTACTTGCTAGATAGTGTATATTGACTATATTTGACCCTAAAACAGCTTAAATCTGCATGTTTTGAAGTAATAATGACAATATACCATAAGTTATTGTCATTTTACTAAAAGGATAGAATATCAATATATTGCCATAGTTTTTAAATCTCTTTTCTGATTTTTAAAAATTACAAGAAATTATTTTCGAACAATATCACTATAGAATTCGAGTATCATTATTAATTCCAATTAAATATTAAGTGTAAAAACCCATGAAAAAATCCATTTACAATTTACTCATGATCTTAAGTGTATTTTCGATTTCCTGCTCGGAAGCACCAGAAAAAAAAGTGACATCCGCTCAGCCTGTCTATCAGGACACTCCCTACTTACAGGACTATAGCATCAAGTATTACAAACAAGCGGATGACTTGGCACTATCCAAAGTGTTTATGGATCGCAACGGAGTAATAAAAGCATATTCTTCTAAGGGTCTTTTAAGAACTCATGCCGGACAATTTCTTTACCCCGGATCTTTAGTAGAAGATAAATCCTACCGACCTATTGCAGACAAAAACATATCAGGACTGGATATGCTGCAAAATCAGTTTGTCTACCTGGATGATGAGGCTGTGCTTAGTGATGCCTGGGCTGGAAAAGTATTTATCAAACATGATTTACCAAAAGCCAATATCCTAGCATCTGGAAAAAACTTTGAGTTCATGATCAGTGATGGCAAAACATTGGAATACCTCTCTGATGACAAGGTCAGCTGGAAAGAATCCATCAAAAGTGATCCGGTTACTGCCATCCGTTATGACAAAGAAGCCAATAAATTTTGGATTCTAGGTGCAAAGTCTCTTGCATCATTTAATCCTAAGGGTCAGGTATTGAAAAATGAATTCAGCGGCTCGGACTTTACTTCATTCGCTGTGGCAGGTAAAAAAATCATCATTGGTACTACCAATGGTTACATCGAAATAGATAAATCTACAGGCAAACAAGTTGGGAATATTCAAACCAAATTGCCTTGGACAGAAATCACCGCCGTGGAAGAAATTGACGGGAACGTTTGGTTTGGATCGACCAAAGGGGCTTTTATGTTGAAAGAATATGGTAAATTCAATTACTACTATGGCAATCGTTGGATTCCAGGAAACCTGGTTACTCATATTTCCAAAGGATATGACAACTC
>CAXBNB010000722.1:0-2634 GCA_963976505.1 uncultured Reichenbachiellaceae bacterium | reverse complement strand
AGATGAAGGAACGACGGCGGGCGTGGATAAAGCGCTTTCAGCGTGGGGAGCTACCCCACCCCTAGCCGGGTTCGGTCGGCAGTGTATCAGAAGGCTTCGGGCGGGGTCAACAGGTTGACCAGCTTGGGGTTGATGATGGTTTGCAATGGAAATTGGGACCTGAACACATCCCACCCACTGAAAATAGTCCGATAAACGAAGTTGTCCGTTTGATGTACTTTCTTATCTGCACCGATGTATTGTCCGTCGCTATCAGAGAAAGCCCGGGGATCAATCATGGTGTGATAAAGTGCTGTATAAAAGATCTCTTTGTCTCGTTCGCTTTCTCCTTCGACAGTGACACTGTTCATGGCTTCATTCCAGAGCGATTTGGCATTTTTAACCACCCCGTCAAAATCCCAATCCGGGATATCTGTTTCCAGGTTCAGTTTAGCTCCTGCTACACTTACAAATGAAATTCCGCTCTTTACAAGAACTTGTTCGTCTTTTTGAGTTTTGAAATTGGTAAAAAAACCAAGGTGTTCGCCTTGTAATTCTTTCAACCCTTTGTGTATTGTTGCTTGAGATACCAGTTCCTGATAGGGTGCTGAACAAACTTCTTGTCGCCTTCTGGTCCAGTCGTTAGGGATATCAGCACTCCACATGCCATAGTCGGTGAGCGGTTTGCTAAACTGGCAATAGAAATATACGGTGTAGTCGGCTTTGCCACCACCATTGCCCCAGCCACCACCTTCTGGCGGGCATTTCATCCATCCTGAGATGGTATTTTCATTTTCTATTTTAATATACTGCTCTGTGGAAGTCCCTCCTATTCTTCTCGACAAGTCTATTTGTACCCTTGAACTGTCGTTTTCTGGAAATGTAAATCGTATAATTCCAGCCCTAGGCGCAGCACTTAATTCTGCCTTCACATCATAATCTGATAGTTGCACGCTGTAATACCCACCCTCTACCGTCTCATTATCATGGGAAAATCTAGACCTGTAACCTTCCTCCGGTTTATCATCCTCTCCTTTGTTGGTATGGAGCTTTCCTGTAGTGGGCATGACCAGAAAATTTCCCAAATCGCCATACCAGCCTACACCACTCATGTGGGTAAAACTAAACCCTTCTATTGTGGTATGGTTCCAAGAGTAGCCAGATCCATTGTCCCCTCCGGTACGGGTATCTGGACTGAGCTGCACCAAACCGAAAGGAGTGGCTGTCCCTGGAAATGTCTTTCCCATACCATGAACCTGGTCTTCGGATCTTTCACTGTAAGTGACCGCACCAATGGTCGGTTTTATATAGTCCACTTTAGATTTTTCAACATTGCAACTCAATAGCAGTACTAGACAGGTTGTAAACAGGCAGATTTGTTTCATCTTAAATTTCACTTTATTAGGATAAGCAATATTAATTCTATTCTACCCATATATTACACAACTACAACGGAAGTGAGTGACAAGTTCCTCAAGCATTTCAGGTTTATTAGTAATTTGCTAAACTTAAGCAAACACATTTCTAAAGACTCAGCTCGTTTATTGATTTTGAATGCCTACTGCAAAGGTTTTTATAAATTGAAAAAATCTTTCAACCCACTAAGTATGCTTTGAACGGCATAAGAGGCCAATATCAATCCCATTATTTTACTAATTACCGTTATCCCATACTCACCAATACGTTTTTGAACAAAGGTAGCACCAAGTAGAATCACCAATGTGATCCCAACCACAAGCAGCACCAGAAATGAGGTTACCACCTGTTGCTGAATATCATACAAATGATTGTCCGTCAATAGAACCACAGCCATAATTGCGCCGGGTGACGCAATCGATGGTATCGCCACTGGAAAAATTGTCACATGCTTGTAATCTTTTATAAGGTGCTTTTCCGACTCTGGCTTGCCTTCTCCAAATATCATTGTCAACGCAAATAAAAATAAAATGACACCACCTGAGATTTGAAATGCATCCAGAGTGACATCCATTCCTTCCAGAATTATTTGACCTACGATTATGAAAAACAGGAGGATTATGAAAGCAACAACCGATGCTCGAATAGCAATTTTTTTCTTGTGTTTTAAATCAAATTCTTTTGTGGCCTCTAGGTAAACGGGAACCGATCCCAACGGATCTATTACTGCAATTAAGAAAAGTATTTTGGTAAGTATTTCGATCATATTTATTGTCCTTCAATGGCTGGGCAGCAAAAGTAATGTGCTTTCAAACGTGTATTAAGTTAATGTTTTGTTTTAAATATAGGGTGTAAAAAGGTATTCATTTTTAGAGTTAAAAGAAAGGCATTTTTTTTAAATTTCAGGTAAAACTTACGCCAGCTTTCACAAAAATATCCTGTAATTCTTTATCTATCGGAAATGGCTTTAAAGGTGGGACATTTGCTCCTCCGGGATTTCCAACGGGGATTTTACCGACAAATGATTTTACCCCGCCCACAAGCAATCGTGGGATTTGTCCAAAGATTTCTTTTCCACTTTTAATTTTAAATCCGAACTGGAGCATTTTCCAGTGTACAAAAGTATGTGCGTAAGGATATTTTTGTCCGATTATATGGGCTCGCTCCAAATGATTCCAAGCACTTTTTAAATCTCCATTCAAGTATGCTGTGCTGTACTTTTCCAGTTCAGAATTGTAA
>CAXBNB010000721.1:0-2645 GCA_963976505.1 uncultured Reichenbachiellaceae bacterium | reverse complement strand
CTTACCTGTAATAAGGTGTACTTCCACTACCCTGTTTTCAGGAAAGGCTGAAATATTAAATGAAGTACCAAGTGCAGTAGTGTTTGCTCCAAAACTCCGAACAGTGAAGGGCCTTTTGCAGTCTTTTTTCACCTCAAAAAATGCTTCTCCTACTAGATCTATGATCCTAGCTTCGTCCGAAAAACCTTTTGGATACTCAATATAACTGTCTGAATTGAGCCAAACTATTGAACCATCTGGCAATACCACCCGTGTTTTAGTTCCTGAAGGACTACTACTTCTTACAGTTTCATTTACCGCTAATTCAACTATAGGTTGATTGACGGGTTGATAAGAGCGGTAAGCTATCAACGAGACCCCCAACACTGCGACAATCATTGCGGCAATCTTGAAATACCGATAATAATTGTTCCGCCCGTCACTTTTAATTGTAGCACTTGATCCGCCATTAGCCTGATCCCATATATTTTTTGCTTTGAGTGCCGAATTGATCAATTTAGGTTCTCTGGATTTTTCTTTCCATATTTTTGATAAGAACTCGAATTCTTTTTTATTGTCAAGAGATTCCTCCAACCAGTTTTCAAAAATAGTTTGTTCATTTTCGGATAGACCTTCTGAAAGTTTTTTACTAATGATAGCGTCTATATCTTGGTATTCATTCATAGTTATTCTGAGCTTCAATCCTAAAGACAAAAGTTATTAAAAAAATACGTAATGGGGAATCGAATTTTTTTCATTTTTTTTCAAAAAGAAAAAAAAGGGAGAGTCAAAAAAAACTCTCAATGAGTTGACAATCAACTACAAAACGACCCAAAATAAAAAACGGATTAATAAATTTCTTATGTGTTAACCTACGAGCAAAACTGCATAGAGTGTTTTGACCACATCCATGTAGCCAGGCTTGTCTTTGTTTTCGGATAGGTATTTGCGAACAGTTATTCTCAGCTCCTTAACAGCTAATTTGAGGTGTACTTCCACTGTCCTTTTTGAAATGTTCATCAACTCCGCCACTTCCTTATACTTCATTCCTTCGCCTTTGATGAGTTTATAAACCATCTTTCTTTTGAGAGGCAATCCTTCAATTGTATTGCTGATCAGTTCTCGAAGTTCCTTTTCAATCAATTTCTCCATTGGGTCTATGTACTCATGGGAAAAAAAATCTGTGTCAATATCAGAGATGTTCATTTTGTGTTTACTCTCCTTCTTTATAAAATTGATGGCTTCATTTTTCACTGACATGAAAAGGTAACCTTCAATATTTTCCATTTCAAAAACTTTGTTGGCATTCTTAATCAAGCGTAACAGCACATTGGAAACCACGTCTTCTGCTTGATCTATTTGAGGAACATAAAGAAGGGCAAACTGAATCAGTTTTGTATGGTAGCGAGCAAAGAAAACAGTGAAGGCTTGTTCATCGTTTTTTAATGCGATGTGTTTTAGCAGTTCTCTATTTTCCTTTATGGGTTCCATTTAACGCAATTTGTCGGCGACAAATTAAATGATAAATGTTAAAACTCTAAGACTATTTTCTATTTCTCTTTTTTTCCAACTCACCTTTATACCTTCGAGGAGCAAATAAAACGCTTTTTAAGTCATTTGAATGTTATTTATAAATAAAGGAACGGGTTATTTATTTCATTTATCTACCATTCAGACTAACTCATTCAAAAAACTTCCAATTACCGAAACGATACACAAACAGTACTTTTCCCATACATCTCATAGCGTTATGTTATTAATTTAAATGCATCAACACTCTTTCATATCAATCCACGATGTAATACGTTTGTATAGAAATTTGATAAGTTATGGATTCATCATTTAAGATACTCACCTCTAAGGAAAAAGCATTAACCATCAATCTAAATGATAAAATCTATGGAACCCTAGCCGAAATAGGCGCGGGACAAGAGGTGGCTATGAATTTTTTCAAAGCCGGAGCAGCTTCTGGAAGCATTGCCAAAACCATGTCGGCTTATGACATGACATTTTCTGATGCCATCTATGGAGAAAGTGAGCGATATGTCTGTCAGGATAAGCTGTACAAAATGCTGGACAAGGAGTACAACTTACTCTCCGATAGACTTCATATACGTGGAAAAAGAACCAACTTCTTTGCCTTTGCCAACACAGTAGAGGCACTGAACTACAAAAAAACTAACAACGGACATGGGTGGATTGGCTTGAGGTTTCAATTGCATCCTAATACTGCTCCCAACGACTGCATTCTACATGTAGTATTAAAGGACAATGATGCCCTATGGCAGCAAGAAGTACTTGGTAAAGTTGGCGTCAACCTTATTTATGGTTGCTACCATTATTCCGATCCTGAAGAATTGATCAATTCTCTTATTGACAATTTCAGTAAAGACCGCATCGAGATTGATATGTTTAGGCTGAAGGGACCTGATTTCCATCATGTGGACAACAGGCTAATGAGTCTTCTATTGGTTAAACAAGGACTAACACAAGCCACTATGTTTGATCAAAGCGGTAAAGTACAACAACCTTCAGAAGCGCTTTACAAAAAGAACATTTTGGTATTAAGGGGTCGATTCAGACCAGTGACTTACGTTACAGTAGATATGTTCTTAGCCAGCCTAAAACACTTCAAAAAATACACTCAGGCAGAGAAAAAAGATGTA
>CAXBNB010000720.1:0-2653 GCA_963976505.1 uncultured Reichenbachiellaceae bacterium | reverse complement strand
CTTTGGCTTATGAAAGCTTCCACCATTCATCAACTGAAAAACGAACTGAAAACCCTCGAAAAGGATGATTTGTTGGCATTGTGCCTAAGACTTGGCAAATACAAAAAGGACAACAAGGAATTAATGACTTACTTGTTGTTTGAGGCACATGATGAGCAAGGGTATATTGAGTCTGTCAAAAGTGACATGGATGAACAGATGGAAAGCATCAATACAAGGAATACTTATTTGGCTAAAAAAACTTTAAGAAAGATATTGCGGTCAGCTAATAAATTCATTCGTTATTCTGGAAACAAGCAAACTGCAGTGGAGGTATTGATGCATTTTTGTTTTTTGCTTAAAGATTCGGGTATTCCTTTGTATCAAAGCAGGGTGTTGAACAATATGTTTGATATGCAAATTAAAAACATAAAGGCGGCACTGTCCACTTTGCATGAAGACCTGCAATATGATTACCAACTGGAATTGGAAAACCTTGAAATGAAACGCCGATGACCTGCGTAACCAATAAAAAATGCTACGAAACCAAAGAGATAGCAAATGAGGCTCTAATTCAAAATAGAACCCGAAACCACCATGCTCCAAACAATGGACCGATCAACGTGTATCAATGCCATGAGTGTGGTAATTATCACTTCACATCCAAAGGGCCATCAAGTGACATTTTAAATTCAGAAGAGGTAAAGCATAAAATAGAAATCGGCAAAGAAGCCAGCTATTGGGAGGATAAGTACCGGAGGAGGTAGGATTTTATTCCCATTTATTATGGAATCATTAAAACATTCTGTTTTAACCTAAATACACATTCAAGAGCATCTGATTTACTGGCTTTAGTTAGTGTATATTGACCGATGTTATGTCATTGTTGACTGAATCAACCAAATAATTCAAAAGGCATATATTCTATTCTAGATTACAAATCTATGGAGAGCGGGAGAAGCAATATCTTATAATTAACCCATTCTTTGAGCGAAACTATTAAAACACTAAGATGAATAAAATTAACAGGAGAGATTTTGTCCAGAAGACAAGTGCACTGTCTATGGGGGCTTTGTTACTACCGAATTTAGATCTTTTCGGAAAGGATGAAGATCAGATGAAGAAATGGCTCAATTCCATGGAAGATCCCGTTTATGGAATGATTGAGGGAGAACCGGATTTGGACACTATTTTAGGGTTATTTTCACGACCCAAAGGTGTACCTGCTTATGATCCAATGGAAATTAGGGAAAATATCGATAAACTAAGGACGTTTCCCATGGTCAATACAGGACATCCATTTTTAGATTTATCTATTAAAACAGGTCTTGCCCATGTAGATGCCACTTTTGAGGGAGACCACCCTAAATATGGTACTGGGGTATATGGGGAATTGGAACATGATGGTTTCCCTCCGACCATAATTGCTGCAGTTGATGCCCTCTCCTCTTGGGGACTCAATGTTCGAGCCAAGGAGCTTTTCCGCTATTGGGTGACCAATTTTATTCATATTAAGAACCATGCGGACCCTGATATGGAAAAAGGAAGGATTTATTATTATGGTCCTTCTATTGTTGAATATGGAAAGATCCTTCATACGGCTACTATTTTATACGAAAGAGCTGGAAAGGATAATTGGTGGCAGGATTGTTTCAAGCAACTTGATCTTCTTACAGAGTATGTCTTACAGCTTCATGCTGAAGCATTAAAAAACAGTAATGGGTTAATCATTGGGGCGCCTGAGGCGGATACCAGAAAGGATTCAGATATTTACTTTCACAATAATAGCTGGATCGTCAAGGGACTCAATCAATGGATGAAACTTTGTAAAATGTCCAAAGCTACTCCAACTACATCTTTGCAAATGGTACAAAAAGTATCGGATCAAGTAAAAGTAGCCACACTAAAAGCGATAGATCAGTCATGGCCATCTAATAAAAATGATTGGTGGCTTCCGGTTTTGTATGGGAGTAAAATCAAACCTAAAAGTTTAACCGATGGCAGAGAGGCCAGTTATACGAACTACCGCTACATGATCGAGTTGCTGTCGAGTGATATCCTTTCGGATGAAATGGCTAACCGTCTGGTAGATGCTAGATTGAAAGGAGGAGGGCAGTTTTGTGGGATGACTCGTTTTATGGGATCTCTCGATGATTGGACTTTGTATGATTACCTCTATGGGTTATGGAAATTAGGAAGGAAAAAAGATTTCCTTATTTCATTGTATGGGCACATTTCATACCATCAGTGTGAAGGACATTTGACAGCTTATGAACAGTTTAATTTCCCTGGTTATCCTTATGGAAGTAAAAAGGCTGATTACTGTTTGCCGAGTCAGCTTGTAGCAGCCCGGGCTGGGAGGTTTTTGAATAAAAGTTGATCTTTTGAAGATATCGTTATGAATAGTATTTGCCTCAACCTGATGTTGCTGTGTTTTAATATTTTGTGCCCAAGTGAAGAGCAAAGTAAACCTGTGTATGAAGTCGAATTTGCCCAAAACTTCGATACAAATAATTTGATGTCCGAAGAAAATTGGGAAGGTGTCAAAGCGGTTTCTGACTTTTGTTTGCCATGGAGCAAAGCCTATCCTCAGACGACCAAGTTTAAAGCTACATTCGATGATCGTAATCTCTATATGGTATTTTATGCAATTGATAGTAGTTTGGTTATAGAG
>CAXBNB010000719.1:0-2657 GCA_963976505.1 uncultured Reichenbachiellaceae bacterium | reverse complement strand
TGAGCGAACAATTACTAAAAGCTATCATAGAGTTACTGGCAATAGTGGCTATAGAAGATGACGTAACTGAAGATGAGAGGCTATCTGTTGAAAATTTTCTCCTTCAAAATCTCAACAAAGAAGAGACGAAAAAATACATGTCTCTGTTTGATAAATTTGCAGCTGCAATCGAGAAAAAAGTGCAAGCGGAAGGTTTTGACAGCAAGGAAGAAATCTCTCAACTCACTTCTAGAATAAATCAGGAGTTAACAGTCCAACAGAAAATCGTCGTTGTACTAAATTTAATAGAATTAGTGATTGCTGATGGGCAAGTTTCTGATCGTGAAAAGGAATTGGTATATCACATCGGTGAGTCTTTTAAGTTTTCTAATCTCGTAATTGATCACATCAAGGCATTTGTGGTAAACGAAGAAAAGGAAAAGCTCAATTCAGAAAATATACTAATCATAGATTCCAAATCCAATGATGAGGCCCTTGCTTCCAAACACATCTTCAAAGAGCAACTAGATGGTCATTTGGCGTTTTTCAGACTTCCTAAGCTGGAAATCTATTTTTTAAAGTATATAGGAAACACAAGCTTATTTCTAAATGGAATACCACTAAGAAATGGTCAGATCATGGTATTTTCAGCGGGAAGTACCATCCGTGGAAATAATATAGATCCGGTTTATTATAGTGATGTAGTAAGTACTTACAGAGCAGAGCATTCTGACAACAAAATATCTTTCGTTGCGGATGACATTTCATTCGAATTTCCAAATGGAAAGCTTGGCCTCAGGCATATCAACATTGCAGAGGAGACAGGTAAATTGATCGGCCTTATGGGAGGAAGTGGTGCTGGTAAATCTACACTACTCAATGTTCTCAATGGAAATGAAAACCCTTCTGAAGGATCAGTAAGGATCAATGGGATAGACATTCACCAGAATAGCAATAAAATAGAGGGTGTAATTGGCTATGTGCCACAAGACGATCTCATGATCGACGAACTGACTGTATTCGAAAACCTCTACTTTGCCGCCAAGCTATGTTTCAGTGATGCCAATGAAAATGAACTCGACGAATTGGTCAAAAAAACACTTGCGGCTCTGGGGCTAACAGAAACCAGTGACTTAAAAGTAGGCTCGCCTCTTGAAAAAACAATAAGTGGAGGTCAGAGAAAGAGATTAAATATAGGTTTAGAACTACTGAGAGAGCCTTCTGTCCTTTTTGTTGACGAACCTACTTCAGGCTTGTCATCCAGAGATTCTGAAAACATCATGGATCTTCTAAAGGAACTTTCGCTTAAAGGAAAAATGGTGTTTGTAGTCATTCACCAACCATCCTCAGACATATTCAAGATGTTTGACAAACTAGTGATTCTTGATGTAGGAGGCTATGAAATATACTATGGAAATCCCGTAGAGGCAGTCACCTACTTCAAACGAATTGTCGATATGATCGACAAAGAACAGGGTTCGTGTATAGAGTGTGGAAACGTTAACCCCGAGCAGATATTCAACATCATCGAAACCAAAGTAGTAAATGAATATGGTCACCTTACTGATACTCGAAAGATCTTACCTGAAGACTGGAATGAATATTTTAACGAATACAATAAAGTAGAACAAATCAATGAAACTAGTAGTGAGCCAAAGAAGACTTTAAGCATCCCCAGTAAAATAAAGCAACTGCTCATTTTCATTAAAAGAGATGTGGCATCCAAAATCAGCAACAAACAATACCTGGTAATCAACTTCCTAGAGGCACCTGTTTTGGCTGTACTACTGGCCTTTATCATCAGGTACACTGCCACGGGTCAGGATGAATATATATTTAGAGAAAACCCAAATATTCCGGCTTTCTTTTTCATGGCTATTATAGTATCCCTATTTATGGGACTTACCATTAGTGCAGAAGAAATTATTAAAGACAGGCGAATTCTGAAAAGAGAATCCTTTCTCAACTTGAGCAGGTTGAGTTACCTCATGTCAAAACTGGTGATCCTTTTTTCCATGTCGGCAGTACAGACACTGCTATTTGTAGTCATTGGAGACGCCATTTTGGGGGTTAATGGAATGACCATTTCGTTCTGGTTGGTAATGTTTTCAGTTTCGTGCTTTGCCAATATCCTAGGGCTCAACATCTCATCGGCATTTAATTCAGCAGTTACAATTTATATTCTGATTCCTTTACTCATCATACCACAGTTGATCTTAAGTGGTGTAGTAGTAAGTTTTGACAAATTGCACCCATGGTTAAGTAACAATTCAAAAGTGCCAATTATTGGAGAAATGATGGCGTCAAGATGGGGTTATGAAGCATTATTGGTCAGCCAATTCAAAAACAATGCGTATGAAAAAGATTTTTTCGAATATGATCAAGTACTCGCCAATACAGAATACAAAGTCGCCTATTACTTTTCGACACTCAATTCCGAATTAGATTATGTCAACACCAACTACCGAGATAAAGACGAACAGAAGCAGCTTAAAACAAAAAAACGGCTCAACCTGATTCGTTCCGAATTGAAAAGAGAAATGGATTTATTCGGCTTACCTGACAGTAAATTTACAGCAATGGACAGCTTGTATGTTGACAAATTCAACCAAAGTGTTTTTGAGAGTACTCGAAGGTTTATGAACATTTTCAAAAAAATATACAATGAGCAATCCAAA
>CAXBNB010000718.1:0-2658 GCA_963976505.1 uncultured Reichenbachiellaceae bacterium | reverse complement strand
CGGACATCAACTTAATATTTTCACAGGGTCATTGTATTTTATATACAAAATTGTGACTGTGATAAATACTTGCAAGACCCTCAAAGAAAAGTATCCAGACAAAAACTTTGTGCCTGTATATTGGATGGCATCTGAAGACCATGATTTTGACGAAATCTGTTACTTTCATTTGTTTGGAAAAAAGTACAGTTGGGAATGTGACCAAAAGGGAGCAGTAGGCAGGTTTAAAACTGATGGCTTGCTGCAAGTGCTAGATCAACTTCCAGAAAAGGCGGAGGTTTTTGAAAAGGCATATAAAAATTACGATTCACTAGCGGAGGCCGTAAGGTATTATATCAATGAATTGTTTGGTGCGGAAGGTGTAGTTGCCTTGGATGCCGACGACAGGCGACTCAAAGCAGAATTTGCGCATGTGATCGAAGATGATTTGATCAACCACCACGCCAATGACCTAGTAGAAGAAACCAGTTCCAAGCTCACTGCTCTAGGTTACAGTGCCAAGGTATTTCCCCGTACGATCAACTTTTTTTATCTTGATGGAGACATCCGTGAGCGTATAGTCATAGAAGATGGAACATGGAAGGTATTGAATACGGGCCTGTCATTCTCATTGGAAGAAATAAAATTAATGATTGCAAATGAGCCGGAAAAGTTTAGCCCCAATGTGGTGATGCGCCCATTGTATCAAGAAGTGATATTACCCAATTTGGCCTATGTTGGTGGCCCTGCTGAAGTTGTCTATTGGATGCAGCTGAAAACAGTATTTGACCATTACAAAACTGCTTTTCCTATTTTGATGCCGCGGAATTTTGCAATGTATATTAACAAGCCTTCACTAAAAAAGATAGAAAAAACTGGACTTTCAAATGATGCGCTATTCAGCGATGGAAAACAATTGAAGGAAAATTACCTTGCTGAGCACAGCACTATTGATATTGACCTGAGTAATGAAAGTAAAAAACTCAAAGACTTGTTTGATGGATTGGCAGAAAAAGCCAAAGATGTTGATGGTTCGTTGACTGGATTTGTGGGTGCCGAGTACAACAAGGCACAAAAAAGCCTCGATATCATTGAGAAACGACTGCAAAAAGCCGGAGAACAAAAACATGAAGTAGCACTCAATCAAATAGCTGGAGTGAAAGAAAAATTATTTCCTAACGGAGGCTTGCAAGAACGACATGATAACTTCCTAAATTTTTATTTGAACAATAACCAGTTCATTACTGAGCTGCTTGCTTCTTTTGACCCATTCGATTACCGATTCAACATTCTTATAGAGGAATGATTGATCTTGAAGGGGTAGAACGCGTTCAATGCCCTTCGTTGTTCATTAAAACAGACTTATTTGTAAAATAGAATGGGATCAAACCATTTATTAGCTTACTTTGAAAAGTAAGTTTAATACAAAAAAGTCATCGCCATGAATAAATTAAGAATCAGCTTAGCCTTTATCTCACTATTCCTTATTGCCATAGGATGTAGTCAAAAGACAGATAAAAAAGTAGTAAAAGAGTTACCAAGAATAGCCATTGCAGGGCTCGCCATAGAGTCGAGTACATTTTCACCTGCACTTACCCACGAAGAAGCCTTTCATGCCAAAATCGGTGAAGAAGTATTCGATTTTTATCCGTTTTTATCCGCCGATTCACTGAACAGATCAAGAGCCAACTGGCTTCCAACCTTGAGGGCGCATGCACTTCCGGGAGGCGTAGTGACCAGAGAAGCCTATGAATCACTGGTAGGCAAGACGCTAGAGATGCTGAAGAAAAACCTGCCTTATGATGGACTCTTTTTTGATATTCATGGAGCCATGAGTGTAGTAGGTTTGGACGATCCTGAAGGTGATCTTATCATTCGAGTACGTGAAGTAGTTGGGAAAGAAACCATCATTTCCACTTCTATGGATTTGCATGGCAATGTCTCCCAGCGATTGGCAGAAAACACCGATCTGATCACCTGCTACAGAATGGCGCCTCATGAGGATGCTTTGGAGTCAAAAAAGCGTGCAGTGGACAATCTATTGTCAAGACTAGAATCGGGCAAAGGAAAACCAGCTTACAAAGCTTGGATCCCAGTGCCTGTGTTGTTGCCGGGTGAAAAGACGAGCACAAGAATAGAACCTGGAAAAAGCCTGTATGCGAAAGTAGCTCCTGCGACTCTTCCGGAGGAGATTATAGATGCAGCCATTTGGGTGGGGTATGCCTGGGCTGACGAACCCCGCAACCATGCAGTGGTAATGGTGACAGGAGACGACAAGGAAAAAGTAACCAGTACTGCCGAAGATTTGGCCATGAGTTTTTGGGATGTGCGGTCAGAGTTTGTATTTGTAGCACCAACGGGTACACTACACGAAATTCTTGATAAAGCAGTGGTGAGTGAAAAGAAACCTTTTATGATCAGTGACATGGGCGACAACCCAACAGCCGGAGGAGCTGGTGATGTCACCTGGACATTGAAAGAAATTTTGGGACGCCCTGAATTTAAATCAGCAAGTGGACTGTCACTTATTTATGCTTCCATACCGGGACCCAAACTGGTGGAGCAGGCGATAGCAGCAGGTGTCGGAGGAAAAGTAAATGAACTGGTAGGTGCGGCCATTGACGATCGATTTGCACCTCCCATACGACTATCAGGAACAGTACTGTCCATTGAGCATGG
>CAXBNB010000717.1:0-2659 GCA_963976505.1 uncultured Reichenbachiellaceae bacterium | reverse complement strand
AGAGATACCGCAACTGGTGCGGTAAGGAGGATTTGTTTTTAAATGTGATGAAGAACGGTTTACTCCGCTCAGAATATTCGCTCTACCGGCACTCTCACTTCGTCCAGGTCAAGCATGGCATTGATCAAACTCACTTTTTCGAAAGTACCAATTGCCTCCAATGCTATGTCGGCTTCTATCAATTTAGATTGCTGAATCAGCCTTTGCCGTTTCACACCGTTTAACAATGGCTTTTTAGGAGTGAACCAATGGACACCATCAAAGAAAGCAAGATTGGCAAAATAGGAATCGGTACAAAGGCCGTTTTTCACAATGATAATATCATCGCAGTTTCCGCGACTGTCAAATAATTTTGTCAGTTCCGCACGGTCTTCATATTTAAATGCATAGTCGATACCGTCTCCCTGTACTGCCTTCAAACTATTGATATTCTTTTTTACATAGGGGATAAATTCTGACAATACGGAAGCATTGTCATACAGAACTCGGGCTTTGTATTTTCCTGATTTGGGAATGTCTTTTAGGTAGGCTTCTAGCGAAATAGATGTATTGGAAAAGAACTGTTGACAAGTTTTGTCAATTCTTTCCTGATGGAGGTTTAAGTGGAGTGGCTCTCCATCGACACAGCAAATACTTTCAATAAATCGGCACATATATTTTGTCAATCATTTCTTGGTATTCTGATTTTGGATTGCTCATCGAGTGTATGCCCCCGCCGCTTTTAAAAATCATCTGCTCTCCTTGTTGCTCTATGAAACGGATCATTACGCCACTGTCCATGTTTTTACCATCAAAAATGCCAAATACGCCTGTGTAATATCCCCGTTCGTAGTTTTCTGCTTTCTTTATGATCTCCAGCGTTTTGTGTTTTGGTGCACCAGATATAGATCCTGCTGGCAGTAATGAAAAAAGCACTTCACCCATGTTTTTGAGTTCCTTGTCATCCAATATGCCAGAAATTTCAGAACTCACCTGAAGTAGTTTTTTTTCATGCGTTTGTACTTCATCGATGTACCTGAACCTGTCCACTTTTACATTTTTGGCGTAAATGCTCATGTCGTTTCGGATCAGATCGACAATGGATACATGCTCAGCCATTTCCTTAGTATTTTCTAAAATGGAAGCCTCTGCATTGTCCAAAGAAGCATCAATTGTGCCTTTCATTGGAAATGAAGAGACTTTATTTTCCCTCAACTGCAAAAATATCTCTGGTGAAAAAACTACAAACTGATCTTTGATCCAAAGCTTGAATTTTGCTTTACTTCGGAAAAATATTTCTTTGAGTGTGTGGTTGCAGGTAATGGGTGTAGGGAAGGTGAGGTTGATGAGGTATGAATTCCCAGCCTTCAATTGATGGTGTACTTCGTTGAATACTTGCTCAAATTGTGGATAGGGTACAGGCTCTTTTTTTAGGGAAAACTTGTTAGTATAAGCAGGAGTTGCAGAAAAATTTTTGTGCCCATTGACATCAAAAAGTATTTCCTCTGGATTGACCTGGCTAAGGGGGAGAATGATATTTTTCTCACAAGCAAAATCAGTTACAAACAGGAAGGGTTCGGCTTTTTCAACCAAAGCATTAAACTGGGAAATGGCATCAGCTTTAGTCAGCGTCATTGTTGTACTTTTTGCCTGTCATCCTACTCCACATTTTCTTTTCAAATTCCCAAAAGAAAGTAAATTGACCAAATACAAATCCATACGCCAACAGGATGATGTTGTAAACAGGCAATATGAACATAAGGTAAAGAATTGAATTTAGGAGATTACTTTCTTCTTCACCAACAATCCATGCCATTATTGGTTTTTTGATGAAAAGAATGGTAAAACCGGTACAGGCAAAGACCACAAGCACGATTACTACTTGATAAGTACTTTTGAGATTCCAACGGGTTTTCAGCTTATCAAACATACCAAAATGCTATAGGAGCCTGTTGATTTTTTTATCGCTCATTTTTTTACCTAAAACGAGGTATTGTTCCCAAAAATCATTTTTAGGGACACCAGCCACCACTTGTACAGGTTCTTTTTTTACCGGATGAATAAAATCCAAGGTCCTAGAGTGCAAGTTGATGTTTCCATCGGGATTTGGTTTGCTAAAACCGTATTTCAAATCCCCTCTAATAGGGCAACCCATAGATGAAAGCTGCACCCTAATTTGGTGTGGCCTTCCGGTCAGTGGCCTTACTTCAAGTAAATAATGGTCATTAAGTTTTCCTAAAACCTCGTATTTCAGCTCTGCCTTCTGGCTACCTTCTACTTCTTTATCGTATGCGGTGGTTACGTTTTTAGTCGTATCTTTTTTGAGCCAGTGTACGAGTTTGTCTTCCTTTTTAGGAGGTCTCTCTTTTACAACTGCCCAATATGTTTTATTCACTTTTCTATCCTTGAAAAGTTTGTTCATTCTTTCTAGTGCCTTGGACGTACGGGCAAAAGCAATGGCACCACTTACTGGTCTGTCCAGTCTATGCACACAGCCCAAAAACACATCTCCGGGCTTTTCATATTTCTCTTTGATGTAGTCTTTGCAATAGTCCAACAGCGGTTTATCGCGTGTTTTATCTCCTTGCACCAACACACCGGGTTCTTTATCTACCACTAGAAGGTGGTTGTCTTCATATAGGACTATAAATGGTCTTTTCATAAGTTGCGCAAGTTAGAA
>CAXBNB010000716.1:0-2666 GCA_963976505.1 uncultured Reichenbachiellaceae bacterium | reverse complement strand
TTCTTTATCCAACGGCACCACTACGTTTTCTTGGTTTTCTAGTACATAGCGGTAGATTCTTGCAAATTCTTCTATAAAGGCTTCCGACTTGTCGGCATCTTCATGCACCAATGACGAAAGGGTATTGAGTGAATTGAAGAGGAAATGGGGATTGATTTGATTCTTTAATGCCTCAAACTTGGACGAAATATTTTCCTTTTCAAGTCTGGCAGATTTAATTAAAGACTGTTTCCACTGCTTGAAAAAGTAAACGCCCTCATATATCGCCACCAATATCAAATCCAATACGATGGTGATGACTATGTTTTTAAGTATATGACCATTTAGTGTACTGTCATGGCCATATAAGTTATAGGTAAGTAAGGCAAGGGGATAGACTCCTATTACCGCTATTGCTGGTGTGATCAATACATCTGCCGCAAACCTCTTCCATACGTTTTTTTCCCATGGAAATATTATATCTACCCGTTTTAAGGAGATGAGTACCAACCAAGAAACGCTGGTAGTCATGGTATAAGAAATTATTAGGTCTATTAAAACATTAGAATAGAAGCTAGGTGCTGAGAGTGCTTTTTCTCCGGTGTAAAGCCCTTCTACAGCAAAGTATATGACAGGTAAGATGCCTCCAAGTCCAAAGTAGAATACTATTTTTTGATTGATTTTCATTCGGGGTTTGACGAGTGTTCAACAAAGGAGTTCGTTTCAAAGCTCAATTTATAACAAACCGTAGTGAACCTGAATTATTTCGGAGTAAAGGCGATTGGTGGGGTTTAGTGTTATGATACATTTAATCAATCGTTCTCTTATTGTTAAGGGATTATATATTGCGATTCCGCAGAAATAGGCGGGTTTTAGGTCGTCTGTGTTATTCTTAAGTCCACAGTGGATAAATGTCAGTTCACCGGATTTTAGTTTACCACGTTGGATTCTTGGCGTAACCTTGTATTGTAATTATTACTGAAAAACAAAAAATTACTACCATGAAGACAACAACATTAAGAAAGGGATTGATCGCAGGATTGCTTTTAATTTCAACACTATCGTTTGCAGAGGGAGAAAAAAATTCTGAAAACAGTGCATACCTAGACGTAAAGGTAACACCAATTGAAAACAAAATGGTGAGAATGAGCTTTGACAAGTTGCAAGATGAAACAGTTAAGATAAATATATATGATCAATCAGGCGTAAGAGTTTACGACGAGAAAGTGACTGATAAAACTTCTGTAGCTAAAAAATATGATCTATCAAGTTTCCCAGCAGGTAAGTATTCTTTCGAAGTATCGAACGATATCTACTTGATGAAAAGAACGATAGAAGTAAAATAGTGATTTGTATAGTTGAATAGTTTAAGTCCTGGTCTTGGGTAGATCAGGACTTTTTTTGTGCCTTTTTTAGAGCAGTAAAAGCCTGCCCCGTTCTATTACGGGGACAAGGAGAGGTATAAGTTTTTACAACTGGAGCAAGATGATTATTGCTCTGTTGCCTTGTCACGCTGAGCCGTAATTTTTGGGCAAGCCAAACACAGAAAATGAGATGACTATATAGTTTGGTAATTGTACTGGTGCTAGCACAATGTCGTTTAGTTAAGCCTAAGCGTCATCGCGAGGAACGAAGCGATCTCAATGAAAATATAATAGAATTATAAAATTGAAGACTGCCGCGCTTCGCTCGCAGAGACGGAAAGCTTAACTAAATGACATATGGGATACGTCATCGGTAGCTAAGCGAAGTGTCTTTATTTCACCCATGATGAAGTCAATGACAGCCCAGATGAAAAGGGTTTATTTGTATGTCTTTGATTAAAATCAAAGAATAAACTAGCAGCTATAGTCTGGTGAAAGCATTGTGAATTAACAAAACAGAGTACTTTTTCATTTTCTTTTGCATGCCAAAAAAAACAGACCTACTTAGCGGCAGGTCTGTTTTGATATTGTTTTTATATCCTGATCCAGGATCAAAAGTCGCTAATTATCTGGCAACTGCTCCTTCTCTCGATTTTTTGAAACCATCAGATTCACCAAGGTTGATGTCACCGATAAATTTCAATCTATCGAAATCATCTGTATTTTTATGACATACAATCTGATAAGCAGAAGATCCACCAATTTTTGTAATCAATACAGACCAAGCAAGGAAGATTTCATAGATACGGTAGATTCTTTCACCATATTTTTCCAAAACTTTCTCTTTGTTTCCAAGCCAGTTTTCATGCCATCTTTTGATGGTGATGTGGTAGTGGTTTCCGATGTTTTCTACTGAATGCACTTCAAAACCTACTTTTTCAATACGTCTCAAATCCCAGTTCAATGGCATACTTGCATCAGCACCTGAGAAGATGTATTCATTCATAAACAATCCCCAAACCAAATCTTCTCTGTCCGGAACACTGAATAGGTTATTTCTTTCTCTCAATCCTGCAATCTGTAGATAGCATCTTCCAGCATGTCATAGCACTGCTGCATAAATGTTTTGAAATATTTGATCCCAACATGCTCAGCCATTTCAAGGCAGCTTATTTTATCAAATTTTTTGTCTCTTGGAATGTCTCTGTAATCTTTTACCAATATTCTGGCCTTGTCTTCCACACCAAAATCTTTGATTTGCTGGTTTGCCCAATCAGCACCCGCCTGAGCGATGGTTACTCCTGTGGCATCTACTCCATAATG
>CAXBNB010000715.1:0-2667 GCA_963976505.1 uncultured Reichenbachiellaceae bacterium | reverse complement strand
AAAGGGAAAGAAACAATAAATTTGTAGGCTTTTTGGTTCTGGTAGGTTTCATTCTCATCTGTATTTTTTCCCTCACATTTATCGCAGAGCATTTTGCTAAAACCTGAAATCATAAGAGAATAATTTTTTTCTGTCTAATTTAGGGCATGACTGATATTGCCATAGTCGGGGGCGGCCTAGCCGGATTGATCAACGCCATATTGTTGGCGAGAAATGGGTTTTCGGTTGTTTTATTCGAAAAAAAAAATTACCCTTTTCACAGGGTCTGTGGCGAATATATTTCCAATGAAGTTGTTCCGTTCTTAAAGCACAATGACCTTTATCCTGATCACCTTGCCATTGCTCAAATAAATAAATTTTTACTAACCTCCACCAACGGGAGGCACTCTGATTTAAATCTCGACTTAGGAGGTTTTGGAATCAGCAGGTACGAGTTAGATCATTTTTTATATCAGAAAGCAATAGCGGCTGGGGTAGATTGCAGGACCAATACATCGGTAGATTCAATAGCATTTGCAGAAAATCATTTTAATGTTAAGCTGGCATCAGAGACAATTCAAAGTAAATTGGTTATTGGTGCCTTTGGAAAACGATCGAAGCTTGACAAAAAACTCAATCGATCCTTTATACAAAGAAAGTCACCATACCTAGCGGTAAAGTACCACCTCAAAACAGATTTTCCTGACGACACCATAGCCCTTCATAACTTTCAAGGCGGCTATTGTGGTATAAGTAAGGTAGAAAATGACACCTACAACTTATGCTATTTGAGTGAAAGGGCTGTGCTAAAAGAAAGTGGCAACATTCCAGAAATGGAAGAGCGGGTTTTACTTAAAAACCCATTTCTAAAATCAATTTTCAATAATTCCGAATTTGTTTTTGATGCACCTTTGGTGATCAATGAAATATCATTCGAAAATAAACTTCCAGTGGAAAACCATATCCTGATGAGCGGAGATTCTGCAGGCATGATCGTGCCATTGTGTGGGAACGGTATGGCCATGGCGATACACTCAGCTAAAATTTTGTCTGATACGATCATTGAGCAATGGAGCAAAAGAGAACTAGATAGAGAAAAACTCGAAAATGAGTATGTCAATTCATGGAACAGGTCATTCTATTTCCGCCTTTGGTCGGGAAGAAAAATACAGTCGCTCTTTGGATCCGCTATAACTTCAAACCTTGCAGTAAACCTTGCCCGCATAAAACCTATTGCCAATTCTTTGCTTGCATTGACTCATGGCAAGGAGTTTTGACAAACTCTCATTACTTTTGCCCAAATTTTATTAGCAACACATGTTTGACAAAGTAGAAAAATTCAAATCGGAACTTAAGGCTCTTGAAGTAAAGACCAAAGATGAACTGGAACAATTCAGGATGAAATTTATCAGTAAAAAAAGTGTGGTTTCTGAGTTGTTCAACGACTTTAAGAACGTACCCAATGAGCAAAAAAAGCAATTTGGCGTAGCGTTGAATGAACTAAAAAATTTGGCTCAAGAGCGGCTCAAGGAGGTCTCGTCTGCATTAGAAAATAGTGACGCTTCAAGCGAAAACGTTGGCGCTTTGGATTTGACCTTACCAGGCATGGCAAATGACCTGGGTAGCATACATCCATTAACGCTTACGAAAAATAAAATCATTGAGATCTTTGAAAGAATGGGATTCAATGTAGCTGATGGACCAGAAATAGAAGATGATTTTTACAACTTTACAGCACTGAACTTCCCAGAAAATCATCCGGCAAGAGAAATGCAGGATACTTTTTTCATTGAAAAAAATCCAGACAAAGTACTAAGAACGCACACATCAAACGTTCAAATCAGGTTGATGGAAAACCAAAAGCCTCCTTTCAGGTCTATTATGCCAGGAAGGGTGTATCGAAATGAAGCAATCTCTGCGCGTGCGCATTGTTTTTTCCATCAGGTAGAGGGGCTTTATGTGGATAAGAATGTAGGCTTCAAGGATTTGAAACAAACGGTATATCACTTTGCCAAAGGCATGTTCGGTGAGTCAACGAAAATAAGGTTTAGACCTTCATATTTCCCTTTTACAGAGCCCAGTGCTGAAATAGATGTCAGTTGTTTTATCTGCCACGGCAAAGGGTGTAATGTATGTAAATACACCAATTGGGTAGAAATTGGAGGAGCTGGTATGGTTGACCCAAATGTATTGACCAACTGTGGTATAGACCCGGAAGAATATACCGGCTTTGCTTTTGGAATGGGAATAGAAAGAATTGCCATGCTCAAATATCAAATCGATGACTTGAGGTTGTTTTCAGAAAATGATGTCAGGTTTTTAAGGCAATTTCAAGGCAGCTTCTAAATCAATCTTCATCTATGATGTCAATGTCCTTGATAAAGACTCGTTTTGAAATGGCTTGTCCAGTTTTGGTGACCGCAAGGCCACCCATGGCCGTTTCTTTGTAGCGTTCTTCCATGCTTTGTCCTACTTCGCCCATCGCATCGGCACATTCATCTACCGGAATCACACTATCTACATCCGATATGGCAATTTGTGCTGATGAATTGGCAATGGCAGCCGCACTGGCGTTTCGAACCACGCAAGGCACCTCCACCAAACCTGCTACCGGATCACACACCAAGCCGAGCATGCACTGAATGGTGATGGCAACCGCATTGAACACCTGATCTACAGAACCACCTA
>CAXBNB010000714.1:0-2682 GCA_963976505.1 uncultured Reichenbachiellaceae bacterium | reverse complement strand
CCCAAATGAATGGGAAAATTTGGACAGGTTCAGTTTTAGAAGGTTCTGGAAGCGTTTTTAGCTTTTCATTGCCTCTTCCATAATATGCTTTTGGCATATTGATTATTTCCGACTAGCCATTGTATCTTCACTATAGTTGTACTGGATTGGATTTATTGATGTTTCAATTTGGTTAATTCGTTGTTGAAATAGTATCTTTAGCGTTGCTAGTCATCAAATGCCTTGAAAACAATAATTTTATTAGCAAATAAAACCAACCTATTTAAGATTTTATGTTCAGATTGAAAGTCGATCAGTGCTTTTCTATTTATTTGTTGAAAGTACTTTGTTTTTTGATCTGTATGATGCCGCTTGCATCATTCTCACAAACCTCATTAACGGCGTATTTAAAGAGTGAAGAAGGTGAGGTTATTCAATTTGCTTATGCTTATCTCGGTTCGGATTCAACCAGTGGGGTCTTCTCGGACATAGATGGAAAAATAAATTTCAATAGGAATGTAGGTTCTCTCACAATTAGTCATCCTGATTATCAAACGAATTTGTTTCCGCTGGAAAATAAGGCTCAAGATACTTTGGTCTTTAAGTTAGAACACCATGAAAGTCGTGGTGTTAAATTTCCAGGGATGGACTTGATGGATCCCGGATTTCATATAATAGAAAAAGTCATAGCCAACGATAGACTTCATGATCCTGAAATTCAGGGAGGGTCTTTTCGGTACAAAACATATAACAAAACAGTAGTAGACTTATACCAGATTCCTAATCATAAACTTAGAAAAAAGTTTCATGATGCCGTGAAAGCCGACTCAGTCTTTCATAAGCACCATAAAGTATATGGTCAACAGCATGTAGAGGTAATAGAGTCCATGACTGAAAGGACTTTCAAGTACCCAAAGATGGATCATGAGAAAGTTTTGGGTCTAAAGGTGACAGGACTTCATGAAGATGAAATGACTCCTTTGAGTACCAACCTCCATCCCATATCATTTTACGGGAATTACTTTGAGTTTTTAGGAGTCCGTTTTGCAAGTCCAATCGGTGTTGCCAATTATAAAAAGTATGATTTTCACTTGGAACATGAATTGTTGGTGGGTAATGATACTGTTTTTATTATCACTTTTAAACCTTCTCATCTACGTTTTCCTGGGTTAACAGGTAGAATGCATATTAATAGCAATCAGTACGCAATTCAAAGCATTGTTGTCGAACCTTATCAGTCACCGACAACAGATTTTCAAATCTCCTGCTCTTATGAGTTTGTAGATAACACAGAATGGTTTCCGCGACAAATAAACAAAATCTATTCTGTTGATAAATTTCCAAAACCATATTTGGGTACTGTTTATGATAAAAAAACATATATAAAAGAAATAGAAATAAATCCAGATCTAAGCGAGGAAGACAAAAAAGTGGAATTGGTCATTGCAGACCATTTTGCTACCCAGCAAGAAGAAGAATTTTGGAGCTCTCACCGAATAGTACCTCTAACTAAAAAAGAAAGGTTAACCTATTTGAGAGTGGATACCCTACGACATCAAAGTACTGCTGCTAAAACCGTTCAAAGAATAGCCGCCTTTTATAAGGAAGACCTCAACTCCCGTCTCCCGCCTGTACTTGTTCTTAGAGATATTTTCAAAATAGGCAGGTTCGAAGGAGTGCGCCTAGGCTTGGGTGGCAGTCTGGGAAAAGACTTGCTCAAGGTGTTTGAGTTTAATGGTTATGGAGCCTATGGTTTTAGAGATAAAGAATGGAAATATGGCTATGGAGGTAGTTTTTTTCTGAACAAAAAGCATGATGCAGAGTTGATGTTTGAGCATCAAAAGGATATCAAGGAACCTGGAAACGTGGTGTATCTGGACAAAGAAAAAGATTTCTTTAGGTCAATATTTATTGGAACCATGGATAGTTATGAGTCTAATCATGCCAAACTTTCATTTCGATCTCCTGGTTATCATTTGTTTGAATTTGGTGTCCATGATTACACAGAAATTCCCTTGTATGATTATCATTTTGTAGATGAAAGTAATACCGCTATCGATGTGTTTAAAGTATCTGAATTTACTTTCAGGACCAGAATAGCAGTAAAAGAACGTATTACCCATACATTGGGCAGTGTAAATCGCCTAAAGTCGTCTTATCCGGTCATATACATCAACTACAATAAGGGCTTGACCAGCATGTTAAATGGAAATTATAGCTTTGATAAAATATCTGGCGTACTTGATTTCAGGTTTCATTTGAGACATATTGGGGAGTCTGATTTTGCCATTGAAGCGGGGCACGTAGATAAAGGGCTACCTTATCCTTTGTTGTTCAATGGGCGTGGTGGAAACCTTGCCACCAGCAGTGTAATTATCGAGGATCATTTTCAGACCATGAATTTATACGAGTTTGCTTCCAATCGTTTTGTCAACGTATTTTATTCACATAATTTTGGTTCCAGGTTTTTTGCACATGCCAAGTTGAAACCAGACATAGTAATATATCACCACATGGGATGGGGCAAACTCGATAATCCTCAAAGCCATCAAGGCACAGAAGTGTTGGTGAAAAGTTACAATAAAGGCTTTATTGAAAGTGGCCTGGGCTTCAACAACATTATCAAATACAAGTTCTTTGGAAAACTGTATGGTGGTCTTGGAGTCAGCTTTTTTCATCGCTATGGGCCACACAGAAACCCCG
>CAXBNB010000713.1:0-2696 GCA_963976505.1 uncultured Reichenbachiellaceae bacterium | reverse complement strand
TGTGTTTCCATATCCTCTTGCGTATGAACAGGCACAACGCCATTTGGTGTAGGGTATGTGGGATAGGCTTATTCTTGGTTTCATGTTCGTTTTGTATTTAAGTGGTCTCGTTATTTTGTCCTTTAAATGTTTCCATCCAAGTTTTAGGACTAATGTGGCACAATCCTATATTTTCAGAGAGGTCACTCTGCATATTCGCATTTGAGTTTGATTTGTCCTGGAGTGATACCATCTGTGAAAACACTCAGGTATTTGCTGCCGTCATATTGTTGGGCAAAGAGAGCATGGTGAAAGCTACATAGACCATCTGGGCGTTTCATTACGATGACTCCACGAATTTCCCTGCCTGTTTGTATGCCCGTGATCTTGTGCCTGCGGATAAATTCATTGACAAGTTTGTAATCAATGGGGTCAATAAAAACATTAGCACAATGGTGCAACATTTCTTTCCAATTGTAACTAGCAGCCCATGCTTTTGCTCCCTTGAGTGCCTGAGCCTCCAAGCCCGAATCAGATAAACCTTTCTTTGGTAGGCGCTGAGCATCGATCTGTTGTTGTTCGCCAGCTGCTCTTTTTTTGTCTTCATAGTCTTTGATTATTTTGCTCCAATTGGCCACTTTTCCATCTATTTGTTCCTGTTTGCTGGTATCAATGAGCAGTCCTCTGGCCAATTGTTTGTCTTGAGCAATCAAATTAAAGTTGTCATTTTTACCCCACAATTGTTTGCCAAGGTCACTGGTATATCTCGTCCATATCAGCACGCCAGGCTTGTCAACATAGACGTACTCTCTCCGGCTGTTGCCATACACATCCACTCCGATGAGTTTGCTGTATTCAGGAAGGTGAATGTAGGTTTCACTGCCGCAATCATCACATGGCTGTGTGATCAGTTTTTTCACCGCTCCATCAGTGAATGTCATTTCAGCGGATTCATATTTTTTACCTGAATACGTAATGCCTACCGCGAAGTGGTAGGTGCCATCTCCTCCTTCGAAAGAAGTAGAGGCTGAAGAAGGCGCCATGATTTTTTCGGACATTTGGATCGCATAGGCTGTGATTTTATCAGAGGTCATGCCACTCACTTTGCCGGCATCTTTGCTGTAAAAATTACTGAATCGAAATACTTTCCAGATGCCTTTGCCGAGCTGTGCATCCGGAATGACCGATACAAAGCTGTTATTGTCATAGCCGATTACATAAAAGCCGAAGCTATTGAAAAATACAGGAACACCAAGGGTTTCACTTGGCTCTTGTTGGTAGGTGTAAACTGCTGGAGTACAACCTTGCTCACAGGCAGCTGTGACAAGCATTTTTTGCCCGTTTCTTTCTGCATATTGCATCAAAATCTCCTTAGTCGTACCACCTTTGGGTGACCTTTCGGGTGTAAGTATGGTGTATTTTCCGTCAATTGCAGTGGTGGGTGTGCCGGTTTGGGCCTGCAATTGGCTCGCAAAAAGGACAATAACCAATAGAAGTGTTAGGTTGTTGGATTTCATGATAGTAGTTTTTTGTTGAAGTGAATTAAAAAAATGTTGTTGAGTTTTATTGTAAAATAAAAAGATAGAACCTAGTTTGGAAATGACGACCATAAAAATGTTGATAACTGCTTATCCTGGCTCTTGATTCTGTGAAGTTTCTATTTTCTAAATTGGAAATGAGTGGATGTGAAAAGATAACATTAGAAAGAAAATTTCATAGCAAGTAGGAGTTAGTATCGACAACCTTTCTTACTTTGGCAGCATTAGTTATTTAGTCTTTGGACAATCTCTGCCAATTTTTTTCTGGCATAAACGAAAAGAAAAATTCGATAGATAATAGATCCGTGAACTTAGTCAAGTATTGTATTTTGGTAATGGGGTTAAGCTTTTCGTTCTACGAGAGTCAATCTCAACAAATTACAGTTTCTGGGATGGTGATAGATGGGGAGAGCTTGGAAGACTTATCAAGTGTACATGTGTTTTTGGAAAGCCATATTGGTACCTCTACTGACATAGATGGTAAATTTCATTTTAAGCTCAACTTTCTGGATACCTTGCATTTTTCTCGGGTAGGTTACGATTCTTTATCGGTAGTGATCACAGAAGTTGACAAGTTTCAAAACATGTTTATTTCTATGAAAAGGGGAGTGACCATCCTTGATGATGTAGAGGTGACAGGGATCTATCGGTCGAATACTATTTTGAAAAAACCGAAACAAAAACCTTTCCCAGTACCGGGCATGGTGTATCCTGCAAACCCACAGGGAAAGGACTACAATTTGGGATTGGCGGCCTTAGCCAGCCCAGTGACCGCCATTTATCGCATGTTTAGTAAGAGCTATAAGGAAGAGAAAAAAAGCTACGAACTTAAGAAAAAGTGGAAAGTGGAAGATGTCGAATTTGCCAAAGCGAGCAAAAAATTGTCAGTGATATTTTCTTTGACTGATACTTACTTGGATGAATATTTTTATAGAGATTTCATTCAATTTGGAGGGCTGACTACAAGATTTGTGGCAGAAAGTTCAGAGTATGAATTGATTAAAGTCCTCCCAAGAGCAGTTGAACAATATTACAAGCATCTCAAAGAAGTGGAGGAAGAGGATTGATCTTGGGACTATGTGTTCTGCAGAGATAGATACTCTATAGAGGAGAAATTTTAGTTCAGGCCACTCCTTAATAAAGTCAATCTATTGATATAAAGACAGTTAAAGGAGTATT
>CAXBNB010000712.1:0-2699 GCA_963976505.1 uncultured Reichenbachiellaceae bacterium | reverse complement strand
TTAATTGGCGGACAAATACTTTTTGGAGCACTGGGTGTTTTTGTAAGCATCATGCTCTTACTAAGAATGAAAAAATACATGAAGAAAAACAAGCCGGGAGATTACACCCCTGACCAACTTCCTCAAATGCTTATCCCCGAAAGTGTCTGATTGCTAGAGTACAGACTGGCCAAAAGCTTCTATTTCATCCCTTCCCATTCCTTCACCAGTTCATAGGAAGCCAATTGTGCCTGCACTTTTGGTTCATCTTCTGATGGTTGGATGAGTATGTTGTTATTGTTTTGGCCGATCATTACAGCCTTTACATTGTCCGCAAATTGCACATCCAACAAGTCCTTGATTTGACGTTTGAGGTCTTGATTGTAAACAGGGAAAATCACTTCTATTCTACTTCTCAGGTTGCGTTTCATCCAATCAGCAGAGCCCATAAAAACTTCCTCTGCTCCATTGTTGTGAAATAAAAACATCCTAGAGTGCTCCAAAAAGCGATCGACTATTCTTCTTACGGTAATGTTGTCACTCACGCCAGGCACACCGGGCACCAAGCAACAGACACTCCTTACGATCATTTCGACTTGAACCCCAGCCTGACTCGCTTCATATAACTTCTCAATCATCACCCGCTCTTGTAGGTTGTTGAGCTTTATTACTATTTTGCCCTTTTCACCTTTTTTTGCATGACTGATTTCTCTGTCAATAAGCCTTTTTAGGTTGTCAATAATATTGAACTGAGATACAAACAAATGCTTGAATGGCTTGGGTTGCTTTCTCCGGTATAAGTAGTTGAACAAATCATTGAGTTCTTCTCCTATTTTCTTATGACATGTCAGCAATCCCTGATCTGAATATATCAGTGCAGTATCTTCATTCAAATTTCCGGTACCGAGGAATGAATAATTCCGAATGGAACCGTCTTCCATTTTCTTTCTCACCAATGCTACCTTAGCATGTACCTTGAGCCCTGGAATACTGTAAATAACTTTCACACCAGCTTCCTGCATTTTCTCGGCCCACATCAAGTTGTTGGCTTCATCAAACCGTGCTTTCAGCTCCATGAAAACGGTCACTTCTTTTCCATTTTTCGCAGCACTAATCAGTGCCTCTCCTATTATTGAGTTTTTAGACATTCTGTAAAAAGCAACTTTCACTTGCTTTACATGGGGATCAATGGCTGCCTGATTAAAAAATTGTATAATATAATTGTAAGAATGATAAGGAAAATGCAACAGTTGATCGGAATCATCTATGGCTGAAAAAATGGACCTGTGCTTTTCAATTTTGATGTGTCTAAGTGGGGGCAGTTTAGGAAACTCTAACCTCGCTCCAATAGGATTGGGCAAACCAAAGAAATCCATCAGGTTGTGATGAGATCCACCCGCCACCATATCATCTGGCGATAGGTTAAATGCTTCAGTAATAAACTCCAAAAGCTCCTTAGAAATAGCCGAGTCGTATAAGAACCTGGAGGGTGTCCCCAAGTTTCGTTTGCTAATTTGCTTTTGAATCTTACTCACCAGGTCACCACTGTATTCGTCTTCTATGTGTAGGTCAGCGTCTTTATTCAATTTCACTGCTCTACATTCCAGCACTTCAAAATCTGGGAAAATAAAGTCAAGATGCATTTGCACTATATCATCTAAATACACAAAAATGTGATTGCCCGTGCTCGCTGGCACTTCAAAAAATCTTGACAATTTATCAGAAGGGATATTGAGGTATGCATATTCAATACGCCCCGAAAAAACATCTTTCAGGCGCAATACATAGTACAACTCTCTATTGTTGAGAAAGCGTCCACGGTTTGCTGAGCTAAAGAAAAAGGGTTGAATATATGCCAATACTTTCGTCTTGAAGTAGAATAAGCACTCATGTTTTTGTTTCTCATTCAAATCTTTGGGATCACATAAAAAGACCCCCTCCTTTTCCATGTCTTTGAGTACTCCATTCCTTAATGCATCCCCATATTCGTCCATTTGGGCACGAATAATACTATGTACTTCTTTGAGTACCCGTTCGGGTTCTACGTCTATGGCTACATTAATCTTTTTCTTGTTGATTTCAACCAATTGCCGGATGTCAGCAACTCTTACCCTGAAAAACTCATCTTGATTGGAAGAATAAATAGCCAAAAACCTAAGCCTTTCATATATAGGATTAGACCTATCCTTAGCTTCCATCAAAACCCGTCGGTTAAAAGCAAGCCAACTCACATCTCTGTCATGAAATGGAACTTTTTCAGGCAAACCTTCTGATACTTTCAATTCACTCATAAAATTAAATTTACTTACACAGAACCCAATTGAGTAATAATTTGTTCAGATATTCAACAATAAACCATTAATAATATTGATTCGTCGCAACAACTATTTTTGACTGGCGTAAGTTATTTACCTCTTTCTACAAAATCACAAAGGTGTATGAATAATCTTGACAAATGTATGATGCAACAAAAGTTTCCTTTTAGTAGCAAACTTAGTTTCACCAATCTGATAGGCTACTGGCAAGTACGCACCAATGACGCAAACAAGTTCAAAGCGCTTTCTGCAACAGAAATAGTGAAGCAGGTAAATGAAAAACCAGAGTTTCTCAAGCCTATTGATGACCTTTCCGTGGTAGAAAACAATCAAGAGCTGGTTGAACTCATATTGTCGGCAGTAGTACCTCCTGCGCTAGACGAAATGGTATCTGTACATGTCCCT
>CAXBNB010000711.1:0-2713 GCA_963976505.1 uncultured Reichenbachiellaceae bacterium | reverse complement strand
TTTGGAGGGATCTTTCTAGCTTATTAAAAATCAGTATAAGAGATTTCTCCTTCGTCGAAATGACAAAGGAGATACCCTACTAGGAATGAGCTACTAAAAGGCAGGCGAGAAGTATTTCTCATTGAAATGAAATTTAAACATTCATAATTTATTAACAAATGAGTTTTATTAGAACAGTTTTGGGAGATGTGGATGCCGAAGATATCGGAATCACCTATTCCCATGAGCACATCATTATTGATGAAAGCTTTGCAACCTTGGAAAATCCTGATTTTCTATTGAATGATGTAGAAAAAGTCTGCAAAGAATTGAAAGAAGTGTTTCAATTGGGAGGAAGGACGATGGTAGATGCCATGCCAGCCAATTGTGGCAGAAATGTATCCGAACTCGCTGAAGTTTCCCAAAAAACAGGCATCAATATCGTCGCTCCAACAGGCATCCATTTGGAGGCTTATTATCCGGTTGACCATTGGCGGTACCATTACAGCGAAGACCAATTGACCGCACTCTTTGTTGATGACATTACCCTAGGGATAGACAGAAATGATTACGCAAACCCAATAGAAGTGGATAGGACTGAACACAAAGCAGGTCTAATCAAATTGGCGACAGGCGATGATAAAATTACAGCCCATCAGGAAAAAATATTTCATGCGGTAGTCAATGCCCACAAAATCACTGGAGCCCCCATATTGACGCATACTAATTATGGAACTTTGGCAATGGAGCAGGTCGAACTGTTTTCCAGGTTGGGAGCAGACCTTTCCCATGTGGTACTTTCGCATGTGGACCGCTACAAAGATGTGGGGTACAATAGAGCGCTTTTGCAAACAGGGGTAAAAGTAGAGTATGACAGTGCTTTCCGATGGTCTGCAGGAGAGGAGAACTGGACATACAAACTGTTGGAAGCCTTGCTTCCGGAGTTTCCAAACCAGATCACCGTAGGCATGGATGCAGCAAGGAATACCTATTGGAAATCTTATGGAGGGCAACCAGGACTTACATTTCTACTGACCACTTTTGTAGATGAACTGGAAAAAATGGAGTTATCCCAATATTTCAATGCCCTCTTTGTCAACAATCCAAAAAGGCTTTTTGAGTTTATTTGAAAAAGGAATTAAAAAGGGTATATTAGCTAGTTATTATGCTGTACTTTTAAATTCTTAATAGAACGTACTTATGAGACTATTTATGACTTTTCTAGTAATTTCTGTGATAATTTCTTGTTCTGATAGCAAGGAGGAATTAACTAATTTAGAAGATAGTGTCACAGGTATATGCAACGATACCAGACTCACAGATTCAAATTTTGATGGAACGATTTGTTGTACACAAAGAAATTCAGATTTGAGTTTTAGTAGTACAATCGAATATGAATATTTTACCAATTTAAGTAATCCAAAGGTATCCTGGCAAGTTAATACGGGTGATATTGAAATATTATCTGGAGAGAATTCGAATGTAGTATCTATTCGATTGGGAGAAGGGTTTACTGAAGGTGAACTTTACGTTCTTGGTAGCTCTGGTGATAATTCCATTTTAATGTGTGGTCATCCAATTTTGATATCAAGAAACCAGATTCAATAACAAAGAACAAGAGCAACTCTTATACCTACCGCCTTCTCTGACTAATACCTGTCAGGCTAATTAAATTGTTGCCCAGTCACTCCGGTGAAAGTCAACCATTTCTTATTTTTGATTTAATGGGCAGGATAGAAAGACATATTACGGCAAATCCTGACATTCAGAATGGTCAGCCTGTTTTTACAGGGACACGTGTGCCAGTGCAGACACTTTTTTGGCATTTAGAAAAGGGAATTACGATTGAAGAATTTTTAGAAGATTTTCCAAGTGTAACTAAAGAACAAGCAGTTGAGCTCAGAAACCATGGAAATAAAAACCTGAGTACCTAGACAGAGTTCCTCCCTTTAACCATTAATTCTATTAAATTCGCTTCAAGTCAGTTCCATCCAAAACAATCAAAATGAAGAAAACGATAATCAATTCAATGCTGTTAGCTGTGTCTTTGACAGTTCTTGTCTCATTTGTTGCTATGAAGACAGCCAAGAAAGAACAAGCAGGGGTGGGCGTGAAGGCTCCCAAGAAGGCAGAAGTGCTTTTTGATGGGTCTAGGGAAATGTTGGATGAGAAATGGACATATTGGGAGGGACCAAGGTTTTCTTCAGAGTTGCCTTTGAAGTGGGAAGTCGTAAAAGATCCTGTCGATGGTGGTACAGCCGTCAACAGCAACGATCCATCTGCAGCAGGAGGAAAATATGGGGCCGCAGATATGGTCACAAAAAAGAAATATAAGGATTTTAGGCTTCATGTAGAATTCTTGATTCAAAAGGAAGGCGGCAACAGTGGCGTTTACCTCCAAAACAGGTATGAGATTCAAATATTGGATGGTGACACGACCAAGCATGGCATGGGTGCGGTAATCAATGAATCAGAATCACCATATCATGCCTATAATGGTATTGGAAAATGGAATGCTTATGATATCAAATTTCGTGCTGCCCGGTTTGAGGATGGTGAACTTACTGAGAGGGCTTTGGTTTCTGCTTACTTCAACGGAAAAAAAGCCCATACAAATGTCAAAATCCAACAAGTATGGGGAGGACCTAACTCTGGTCTTGATGGAGGAGGAGAAGTAACCGACACTCCCGGAGGCATAAAACTACAAGCAGAAGGACATGATGTGCTTTACAGA
>CAXBNB010000710.1:0-2713 GCA_963976505.1 uncultured Reichenbachiellaceae bacterium | reverse complement strand
ATCTCTGCGAATTGCAGGCTATATATAATATTTATTGCTGCCGGTCAAAATTTAAGAAATAAAGACTTTTCTAGACTTAATGGAAATACGAATTTTGATTTTACGATTCTGAATGATAATATAGAAAGAAGAAACAGGTTTCTATCCTGCATAAGGTTGTTTAAGCTTCTCAGAAACATTCCCTTTAGAAAATTTGTATTGGGAGAGTGGGGGGCTGTCGAATATTGGTTTTCGCTATTTTTGGTTAGAAAATTGAAATTTATGATTCTTGAATTGAATGTTGAAGGTGTCAGTCTTTCCATTCTGAAAAATTTCTTAAATCAAATTTCTAGAGCTTTGCCAGTAGAAAAAAGCATATTGAATTACTTAATTATTTAAATTTCTCTGGTGAAAGGGTTATCACTAATGGGGTGGCATTATTAATTATAGTGAAATTAGATTTACCAAGATTAAAGTTTAACAGATTCCTTTATGTAGGAAGGTTATCAGAGGAAAAGAATCTTAAGAGGCTAATAGATGTTTTCAATGACTTGCCGTATCAACTTACGATCATTGGAGAGGGACCTGAATTAGAATATTAAAAAAAGAGCTCCAAAAAGAATATGAGTTTTCTAAGGTATATCAAAAATAAAGAATTAACACAGTATTATGAAACTCACAGGGCTTTGATACTTGTCTCATTACACGAGCCTTGGGGGCTTGTAGCAGAAGAATCTATGTATGCCCAAACTTCAATAATAATAAGTGAAAAATGTGGTATTGTTGATTCTTTGTGTTTCAATAATCAGAATTGTATTGTCGTTGATCCATATTCTAAAGAAGCCATTTAAGCAGCAATTTTAAAAATTATGAAAGACAATGTTTACTTCAGGCTTTTAAATAATATAGTTCCAAAATACATTAATCAAAAAGATAAAATGCAAACAAGCCTATATGTAAAGCACATTTTGGAATATTCAAGTCTCCTTTTAAAATAGATCCGCATGTACAGGATTAAAAACGAATTAAAGTGCTTGTATTATTGTTTCAGAAGTTATCCTGAGACACGTATAATCAGAGATTTGATCGGGGACGTTGAAAAACCCATTTATCATTTTCATGTCAGAAAAACTGCAGGGACCTCACTAAATTTTGCTTTTTTATCAAATGGAGGAAATTCGCAAGACTTATTTCAAAAATTATTAAAGAAATGGAATAAACGGATCGTCGAGCAAGATAAAATATTTGTAGGGTGGAACACATGTCTTTTAAATAAAGGACAATTCCATTTCGCATTTTCTCATACTCCACATCATCAAATTAAAATTCCAAAACACGCATATACTTTTACATGTTTGAGGGATCCTGTCGAACGCATACTATCTCATTATAATATGTTGTTATTGTACAGGAAAACTGGAGTATTTCATTCTGGAATGAGACAGGAAATAAAATGGTTAGGAAAAGATTTTGGTGAGTTTTTAACAAATGTCCCTAAGAATCACTTGCTGAACCAGCTCTATATGTTTTCCAAAAAATTCGATTTAGCTGAGTCAATTGACGTACTTGAAGGATTGAACAAAGTAATTTTTACTGAGGATCTTGAAAGAGGTATTAAAGAATTGGAGAATGATACAGGATGGACATTACCTTTATATCATATTCAAAAGAATACCGAAAAAGCATTAATTGGTGCTCAGGAGCTGATTAGACTAAGAGATGTTTTAAAACCTGAATATGATCTTATTGATAGATTAAAAGGGAGTTGATCTACCTGTAAGTATTAATTTCTACTTGGATAATATTTTGTCTCTATCGAATAGAATTCTTTTTTTTGTCCATACTCACCACCCGTCACCGGGCAATCGTTGGCATTCAAAACGGTTGTTGATTCATACAGCAGAGACCAGTTTTTTCTAATTGATACCACCAGATTTGGATGGCGATTTTTTAATACAATCTATTCCATAGTCGCTAGCTTTTGGTACTTGGTAACAAAAAGTAGAAGCATTAGTGTGGTATATTTTACTTGTACACGTAGTGTTTTGGGTGCAATCAAAGATATCTTCATGTTGTTGATTGCGGGAAGGTTTAAAAAGAAAGTGATCAATCATTTGCATGGTGCTGATTTTTCTCAGTTTTACCAACGATCAGGAATTCTCAAAACCTTGTTGAAAAAAGCTTACCAAACAGTTGACACATCAATAGTACTGACCAAGTCTATGGCTGCTGAATTTGATCATTTTCCTGATATGGAAAAGGAAGTGATTTCTAATTTTTGTCCCTCTGATTTTGACCAAGATATAGTAAAGGGTGAAAGTCTCACAGTTGTCTTTTATTCAAACCTGATGAAGAGCAAAGGGATTTTGGATTTTTTGGAAGCCGCAAGAATTATTGCGGATTTAAGGCCAGATATTATTTTTCAAATAGGAGGTAGGTATATGGGAGACCACCTGATGAGTGCAACCCAAATAAAAAATAGAGTGGAAGCATTTTTGACATTAAATCACAGTCTTAATATCGAATACAAAGGAGAAATATGTCCAAAGGATAGGTTTGCTTTCTTAAGCAACTCTAGCATTTTTGTTTTGCCAACCTACTACCCAATCGAAGGTTTTCCATTAACGATTCTAGAAGCTATGCGGTGTGGAAATGTGATTATCACTACCGATCATAATTACCTTTCTGATGTGATTTCAGGAAAAAATGGGGCATTAATTCCGCCTTGTGATGT
>CAXBNB010000709.1:0-2727 GCA_963976505.1 uncultured Reichenbachiellaceae bacterium | reverse complement strand
GACAATTGTGGTTGTTCACCTCCGCACCTATGTATGCTCCCAGCATCACTTTCATATCCAAACCTTCAGTTTTTATGATTTCTAAGACTGTTTCAGATAACTGATCACAATCGTACAAACGAAGGTATTTCCATTGATCTTTTAAGATTTCAAGGTCCTGCTTCACTTCTTCATAAGTAGGGAAAATACCCGTAATTGGGCTTTGCCCTTCTCTGAAACCCGAGTAGCAAATGGCTTTATCGTATGCGATTATATTCGAAGTATTTATGGTCATATAAGATGTATCTCTGAGCCCAATTTTTTTAACTGGCGACTAGTTAGTGAATTTCTGTTGTTCGTTTTTATCCCAAATCCCCCAATATGCTCCGACATCTCCTTCGTCACCAGTTTTCCAGCTTTCATCAAAAGATGAGAAATAGAAAATGTCAATATTGTCCTCTTTAACCCACTCATGCGCATCGATAAAATATTTCATTGCGCCTTCAAAAGAAGGTTGTGCTCCATGAAAAGTTTCACCTTGGCTCGGCCAACCTGTTTCTGTAATAATTACTTTTTTACCATTGGCTGCTGCTATCGCTCTGTTGTACATGTCTTTCATGTATAGCAGAGAATATTCCAATTTGCAGCCTTCCCAATACGGGTAGCAGTTAGCCAAGATTACATCACATGCCTCCGCTATTTTAGGTCTATTTCCGAATTCATAATATGCATCCACATAGCCTACAGGTACTCCCGGTAGTGCCTCTTTCACTCTATAGATATAGTCCAACAGCACCTCTTCTGACAAATCATCTCGATAAAGCACTTCATTACCAACAGCAACTATATCCGCCATTCCAGCCTTAGCCAGGTCAATAAGATTAGAAATTTCGAGTGCATTGATGCTTTCAGATTTACCCAACTAGAGTCTTCATTCCGTATTCTTTGGCAATAGAAGGAATCAACTCATTTCCGTCTGTACAAGAAAACGACCTGACCCATTTGGTATGAGGTCGGATTATTTCTACCCTTCTTCGTATCTGTTCTTCACTCAGTTGTGACCCTGGCTCCTGACCGTCTTCATAAGGGCTAAAACACAATCCATGTATGCCATCATTTAATTTTTTGCTATAAAGATCAGTCAACTCACCTTTCGTTTTGTTAGAAAGGTTCATTCCGGCCCTTGCCATTACATGTTTACTTCTGGACATAGGTTGAATTGTTTGATATGTAATTGTGTTTTATATTCATTTTTTAACTTAGTCTCGGTTTCAACTTCACGTCGATCCTCTCCATTTCATTGCTTCTTTCAAATAATGATTTGCTCAATTCTGAAGTCAAGGTGTTGCCTTCAATAGAAATTGTTTGTCCTGATTTTTTGGTAACTATTATTTCAGAATAGTCTGAATCACTGTAAACTATTGGCGTCTGACAATAGGTAAAGGCCAAAGAACCTGACTTTAATTTTAGTTTTCTTTTGTTGCTATCGAGATCATAATAATTGAAGCTTCGCGCTGCTGACAGAAATTCCTCCTTACGAAGTAGGCTGCCATCGAATCTTATTTTTCCTTCAGAAACAAAAACGCCCAATTCTCCATACCTGGCAAGTATGTCTTCCTTCACTTGTCCGGTCATTCCTGGTTGCTGTGCACCAGCATTTCCGGGAGTATGAGAATAGGCATCTGTAGGAAAAGCACCATATTCTTCAGGTGTTTTGTTTAATCCAATACCCGCCCTGATTTCATAGTAATGACTAACGATTCTTCCAAGTGTTTCCTCATCGGCATTTTCTTTTAAGGCCTGATAGTAGCATTCATTGACAGAAAGCAAGAGCTTGGACACCATGTGCCAATAGATTGATCCCAGGCCTTCAAATGCATAGAAGGATCCTGATCTGCCTGTAAAAGATTCATGATCAAAAACCGATTCGAAAACCGATAAAATCAGGTCTCTTTCTACTGAAGATTCCTCATTCAAACAATTTTCTACATCTGTTGCATTTCTGAAATTGCCATTGAAATGATAGTCACCCACTACATCTTGATAAACAATACTTGTGTCCTTTTCTGCAATCATTTTTTTCAACACCACAGACTTGTCAATCATTTCTGCTGGAATGTTGTTTTTCACCTCAAATCGTGGCAGCTCCCGATCGGGATAAAGTATGTAGCTATTCTGATTTTGTCTATAAAGCTGACTCCATTTTAACCTGTCTAGTAAATCTGCAACTGCTTTGGGAGCCAGGAAACCTGAAGCAAGTACATTCACTTGCCCTTCGAGCATTTCATACAAGTTTTTGACCTTAATTCCACTCTGATCAATGCTGATCAAATTGTATGAATGAAATAAGTTGTCTTCACGCTTATTGGCTTTTATCGAGTGGTCTAAATACTCCAATGTTATCTTCAAAAATTCGACTATTGAAGATTTATGGAGTGTGCTCTTCTCTTCAGAAAACCCTTCTTGATAAATCGTCTGTCGGTAGTTGCTGCCTGCCTGACCAAGCTCGTCCACCAATTTTTTTCTATTCTGATCAGAAAAAGAGCCATTCAATAATGATTTGTTTTGCTCGAAGGCATTTAGAATGGCATTGAATAATTCATTGACTTCTGTCGATATAGAAATATTTTTGATGCCAGAATCACTCAAGATTTTGGACATGAAAACCACAAATCTCCTCAACTGGTATAAGGTCACCATCGAAACCCCATTTCCTACCAAGGCATTGTTGGCATCATTCCATTCTGG
>CAXBNB010000708.1:0-2730 GCA_963976505.1 uncultured Reichenbachiellaceae bacterium | reverse complement strand
TGTTGCTTACCAACATATCTACAGAGCACCTGATCGGAATGAATGGGTCATCCTATAAAAATGGATTCATCATCATAGGCTGGGAGGTAACTTCCGCGCTCGCCTTGGTTGGAGCAGCCATTTATTTTGTGCCCAAATACCTAAAGATGGGATTAACAACCATACCTGAATATTTAGAAAACAGGTTTGACGGCTTTACCCGTACATTGGTGGCCTTATTTCTCATAGTTTCCTTTGTAGTGACATTGCTGCCAATAGTACTATACACTGGAGCAATTAATTTAGAGAGTATTTTTAACATTTCTGAAGTTCTTGGGGTATCTCAGTCTGAAGGGATGTGGTTTACAGTTTTGGCAGTTGGGATCATTGGATCTATATATGCCATATTCGGAGGGCTTAAGGCTGTGGCAGTATCAGATACCATCAATGGCTATGGTTTGTTAATTGGAGGGCTAGCCGTTCCGATATTGGCATTGGTGAGTATTGGAGATGGTAATATTTTCACAGGACTGTCAACCGTTTACGAAGCAGTACCAGAAAAATTCAATGTTGTTGGAGAAAAAGGATCCGTAATGCCATTTGAAACCTTATTTACAGGATTGATAATCAATCAGATTTATTTCTGGTGTATGAATCAGACAATTATACAAAGAGCATTAGGGGCAAAAAATTTGGTTGAAGCGCAGAAGGGACTTTTATACACTGGGGTGTTGAAAATACTGGTTCCATTAATTATCATTCTACCTGGCGTGATTGGATTCTACTATTTTGGTGATAGCATGTATGCTACGCAGGATATGGTATACCCCGAACTCATTAAAAAAGTATTGCCAACTTGGTTTATCGGCTTTTTTGCAGCTGTAGTGATGGGAGCAGTTCTCAGTACCTTCAATAGCGTACTCAATAGCGCGGCAACCATATTTAGTGTTGATGTGTATAAAAGGCATATCAAACCAAATGTATCCGATTATAATTTAGTGATGGTAGGAAAGTGGACTTCTACTATATTGGCTGTATTCGCCATAATGGTAGCACCAATGGTCGCTAATGCTCCTGACGGATTGTATCAATTGCTCCAGCAACTTAATGGAATATTTTTCATTCCTGTAGCGTCTATAATGCTAGCTGGTTTTTTCATTCCTAGAATATCAGCAGCGGGAGCCAAAGCGGCATTGGTTGTAGGTTTGGTTTTTTATATCATGTGTACCTTTATACTACAAGTGGACATGCATTTCATTCATATTTGGGGAATTGAATTTATACTAAATATGGCTGTGATGTTTGGCGTATCTTATTTTTATCCCAACAACAAGGACTTGCATACTGGTGAAATTGATCTATTGGACTTGACTCATTGGAAATATGCCAAGCATTTGTCAGTCGCTCTATGCGTGGTAACTATTGCAATTTATATACTTTTGGGGATTTAATAAATAAGAGCAAGCGATGTTGGCTGTTTGATTGTATTGAGCATAATTATGACTGATTTTCCTAAACCTGAGATAACTAAAAACACCATTCTGGTCTTTGATAAAGACGGGGTGATTTTTCACTCTGAAGATTTTAAGTTTGAATATTTTCTAGGTTTGTTTAAAGGTTTTAATGAACATCAAGAACAGATTAAGTCTTATCTGGTAGGGTCTGGCGGAACGCCAAGAAAGGTGAGGTTTCAAACAATATGTACAGATATCATTCAGATGAATGACGCAAATGAGTTTATAGAGAAACTGATGCAAAAATCGTTCGCCGAAATGGATCCTGAAATACTAAATGTTGATTTTGTCGAAGGAGCTAGGGAATTCATAGTTGAACACCATGAAAATCAAAAGTTTGTTTGCTCCGGTTCTTCACAGCACGAAGTGAACCTTCATTTAAAAAGGCACAGTCTCGATAATTTGTTTGTTGAGCTGCATGGAGGGGTGAAAAAGAAATCAGAAGTACTGAATAGTATCAAAAATAGATTTGGATCAGACATGGTCTTTTTTGGAGATACTATGGTTGACTACAATGCGTCGTTAGGAGCCCAGGTTCCATTTGTTGGGTTAAGGACTTCTAAATACCACGATCCTTTTTTGAGTATAGACATCTGTAAAGTCTATGGCTTTAATAAGCTGAGATAATAGATGGGAACTCAAACAAAAAAACTCACCTACAATTCCTGATGTCAGGGCATGAAGGTGAGTTCTGTTAAACAATTATATTTAATTGAGTTCTTGTGCTTTTTAGAAGCTTAGCTTAAGAAGACTTATGCTGTCTTTTTTCCTTGGTTTTTACCATCCAACCACTTTCCTCCTTTTACCTGACCCAAATACGTAACAATTTTGCTTTTTTCGTATTGCTTAATTGCCATTTCAATTTCAGGCTTGCTGTTTCTTCTTAATTTGATTGGTGAATTAGAATCTTTATTCCTTAATTCTATATAAAATCCCTCTTTTAGTTCCACTTTTTTGGTCGGTGGTCTTCCTTTTTTGTTCTGTTGCATTTGTTGATTTTATCTGTACTACTTATTCCTATTACCTGTTAATAGAACTATTTTCTTGTCTTTATATTTTCTGCAAACTTACATAAAATATAAAAAAGCTTTTTTTAAGACACATAGCCATCATATTCGAATTTATAATGGTAGTAGTTTCTTTAAAAAAAAGTCTGCACAATCAATGCGCATACAATGAAAACGGCTATTAGTCTTATTTGTTCTAAAAAATCCGTGGAAAAGGTAATCAAAATATA
>CAXBNB010000707.1:0-2731 GCA_963976505.1 uncultured Reichenbachiellaceae bacterium | reverse complement strand
AACAATACCCCAAAAACTGCAGCCGCTAAAAATGTAGCCATACCAACAAACCCAAACTGAAAATAAATCAAGGCTATAAGTCCAATTTGGGTTATTAAATAAACCAACATTCTATTGTGGATAGAGGTAAATGACAATCCTTTTTTGTTTAACCTCTTAGTTTCGATTTGCCAAGCTTGTACATAGCTTGTAAAATTTGATCTGATCCAAAACAAAAATACCACCTCGCCTTTTCTTGCAGTGGCAGAGTCTGATGGTGTTGCTACATTTTTATGATGACCTAAATTATGATAGGGTAGAAAGTGGGTATTCAAAGACGAGAGCAGCAGCAACTCACCAATCAGTCTTTCAAACCGGTTCACCCTGTGCCCTAACTCATGTCCAATGTTGATCCCAAACACACCGCACATCATGCCCATTGAAGTGGTCATTCCTGCTATTTCTATCCAAGTCAATCCTTCTCTTTGTATTGATCCTAGAAAAAACCACAGAAAACCAAATTGAATTGGTAAGATGATGAAAAGCAATACATCATAAATCAGCGCATTCTTTATTTGGTCTTTCTTCTCACGTTCCAGATTGGCTTTTACGGGTTTGAAAAACAACTCCAAAATGGGAACCACAATAAAAAAGAAGAATACTGGAAAGAAAGTCATCAGTCCATTGCCAAAAAAGGACAAGCAAACTGACAAAGGAAGGGCAAATACACTCAGGTACCTTGTAAATCGAAAGTTGAACATTACATTTTTGAATAGTTGTTGTAGCCTATTGGTGAATTTACTCAAATTCAATAATTATATTATTAACATTGCGGTGAAATGAAATAACTATACTGAATTGCCATTTAGAACCCTTCAATATGTGGTGAAAATGCGTTCAGATTCAAAAAAGGCTTAACTATCACGAATGAAGATTTCCGCTTCTATTTACTCCAATAAAGAAAGAACAGTTGAAGATTTGGCTCAAGAACTGGACAGTTGCCATATCGACTATTTTCATGTCGATTGCAATGACGACCCTTCGGTATTTGACGATGTAAGTAGAATTAGGAAAGTCAGTAGTACTCCTATTGACATGCACATCATCAGTGACACACCAGAAAAATATTTTGACAAAATACTGGAACACAAAGTGGAATTTGTCTCCTTTCAATATGAAAACATAAAGGGAAAGCTTGATTTTCCAGAGACGAAGGACACTCAATTTGGATTGGCAATAGTCTCAGATACTAGTGTGGAAGTATTTGAGGAATACAAAGACGATTGTGATTTTGTACTGATCATGACTACCACTCCAGGTCAAAGCGGTGGTAAATTCAGACCTGACAATTTCAGAAAAGTAAGAGATTTCAGAAACAATTACCCCGGCAAATCCATAGAAGTAGATGGTGGAGTAAACGATGAAGTTGGTTTTATACTAAGAATGATGGGCGTAAATTCTGTAGTATCAGGGTCATATCTTGTCAATCATGAGTCGATTGCAACAGCATTGCTCCATCTAAAAAGCTCAATCATTCATTCCGATTTTAAAGTGAAGGATTTTGCAATTCCTATAGAAAATTGTCCGACACTTGTCGATGGTGATTTTAAAATGACCGACATCATTCGTCAAATTGACGGTTTCAACCTTGGGTTTACTTTTATCACAACAAGTACGGGAGAATTTACAGGCTTATCCAGCAATGCCGATGTACGTCATGGTATGCTCAAACATTTGGATGACCTCAACGCCATCCAATCGGAAGACATCATCAATAGAAATCCTGTTACCATCAATGAAAACAGCACGATTTCTGAGTTGCTGCATTTAATTCAATCAAAGAAATTTTTAATATCTTTCCTGCCAGTGGTCAATGACCAAAACAAACTGACAGGAGGACTATCGTTTATCAATTTAATCAGAAGCGAATCATGATCATTCACTTAAAAGAAAGCGTATCCGACGACAAAGCAGTAGAACTGGCAGCCCAAGCTTCTGCCATTTATTATAAAAAAGACGGATTCTATGTGTTGATCACAGCGTCTGCACAGAAAGAAATCAACCCTGAATTGGAGCCTTATGCCGATGCACATTTTGCAATGAGCTCTGACATCCAGTTGGCTAGCAAGGACTACCGGTCTGACCTCAGGGAAATAACTCTGGGCAAAGCCAAAATCGGTGGAACTACCAACAACACGCTGATGATCACTGGGCCTTGTTCTATCGAATCGATGGAGCAAATCACTCAAAGTGCAGAGTTATTGAAAAAACACAACCTGACCACCCTAAGAGCAGGATGCTATAAGCCTAGAACTTCACCTTACTCTTTCCAGGGTCTGGGTTTGGAAGGATTGAAAATGTTAGGGAAAATTCGCGACCAATATGGCTACAATATCATCACAGAAGTAAGGGATTCTACTCATATTGATCAAGTAATCGAATATTCTGATATCATTCAGGTTGGGGCTAAAGCCATGTACGATCAGGGCATCTTAAGAAAATGCGGAAAATCAGGCAAACCAGTATTGATCAAACGAGGTTTTGGAACCACTCTACAAGAGTTTGTTCAGTCTGCCGAGTTTGTACTATCGGGTGGCAATGAAAATGTAATGCTTTGCGAAAGAGGTATCAGGACTTTTGAAACCAAAACAAGGTTTACACTGGATTTATGTGGAGTGGCTTGGTTGAAAGAAAACACTAATTTACCTGTCATATTAGATCCTAGTCATGCTCTAGGCTATCGCTACGGCAT
>CAXBNB010000706.1:0-2733 GCA_963976505.1 uncultured Reichenbachiellaceae bacterium | reverse complement strand
ATGGAAGGGTAATTATTATGCCTGGAGGTGGGGTCAACGAAAAGAACATTATGGAAATAGTTGCTAAAACGGGATGTAGAGAATTTCACATGACAGGGAAAGTGGTGTTGGATGGCAATATGAAATTCAGGAATCACGACTTGAAAATTAATGGAGCTCCTCAGATTCCTGAATTTGGCATAGCAGTTTCTGATGTTGATAAAATCAGGAAGGTGAGGAATGTATTAAAATAGAAACCTTTGCATTCAAGGTACAATTCATAAATTTGATTTTATTACAAAACCCAATCGCAATACAAAAATGAAAAATATAGTAAAGGGACTTTTGATCTTCACGTTATTATTAGCTTTCACCTCAAAAATCCATGCACAAACGAAGCAACTGGATGAGTGGTTGGCGATAAAACGATCTGTTAGGCCAACACTTTCCGAACAAGCATTTTCGAATGAATCTTTGAATAAAAAACAGGCCAAGAAGGTCTCAGAATTACTGAATAGAGATCAGAAGTTCAAAATGATCCAGTCTTATGGTGAGCAATGGCAGGGAAGAGAAATAAGGTATGAGGAACACAAAATGCCAATTTCCTATAAAATATGGGGAGAAGAACCTGAAGACGGCAGAAGCCTGTTTCTTTCCATGCATGGAGGAGGAGGTGCTCCAACAGCCGTCAATGACAAGCAGTATGAAAATCAAAAAAAGTTATACGATGCTACGATGAAGGATATGGAAGGAGTTTATCTGGCAATGCGAGCACCTACGGACACCTGGAACCTTTGGCATCAATCCCATATCGATGAGTTTATCAATATCATCATACAACTTGCGGTGATTTACGAAAATGTAAATCCCAATAAAGTTTATATATTGGGTTACTCAGCAGGAGGAGATGGTGCTTTTCAGCTTGCTCCCAGACTGGCAGACCGTTGGGCGGCAGCCTCTATGATGGCTGGTCATCCGGGAGATGCCTCGGCACTGAACCTTAGAAACACTCCGTTTTCAGTTCAGGTAGGGGAGTTAGACTCTTTTTATAGGAGAAATGAACATGCAGCTGAGTGGGAATTAATTCTCAAAGATTTACATACAAAAGACCCTGCGGGCTATCAGTACATGGTAAAAATCCCAAAAGGCAAAGGACATTGGATGCAATTAGAAGATGCGGTTGCCCTTCCGTGGATGCAACAATATACACGAAATCCAATTCCCAAAAAGGTAGTTTGGAGGCAGGACGATGTAATGCATAGCCAGTTTTATTGGTTGGAGGTTCCTGAGTCAATGATGAAGAAAGGCGGAGAAGTAGTCGCAGAATTTAATGCTGAAGCCAATGAAATTAACATTCTGGAAAATTATAGTGAAGAATTAATTGTCAGGTTGAATGATGAGATGCTTAACTTGGACAAGCCCGTAACAGTGAAGTTTAGCGGCATGGAAATTTATAAGGGAACAGTACAGAGAAATGTCCAGAATGTTTGGAAATCTCTGGCATACAAGGGAGATGCTAATTTGGCGTTTAGTGCTTCATTGTCAATTATCAACAATGAAAAAGTGTTGAACACCAAATATCAAGATTAATTTTGAATCAAAAAATACATCCTATGAAATGTAGAATTCACTTATCTGTCCTACTATCTGCTTTATTGGTATTGTCCTCTTGCAATCCTGAAGTGAAAGAAAAAAAACAAGGAACTCCCAATATAGTTGTCATTTTTATGGATGATTTGGGATATGGAGACTTAGGCGTTTATGGTGCCACCGGATATGAGACGCCCAACCTAGACAAGATGGCCACTCAAGGGATGAGGTTTACTAATTTCTATGCAGCTCAGGCAGTATGCAGTGCTTCTAGAGCAGGACTACTTACAGGATGTTATCCCAACAGAATTGGCTTTCATGGTGCCTTATTCCCATATTCTAAAGAGGGAATAAATGCTGATGAAACAACCATAGCAGAGGTGGTCAAAGAAAAAGGTTATGCTACTGCGATCTATGGTAAATGGCATTTGGGTGAAGCCAAGGAGTTTTTGCCTCTGCAGCATGGTTTTGATGAATTTGCCGGCTTACCCTACTCAAATGACATGTGGCCTGTTGATTTTGATGGCAATCCTATCACAGATACTACCAACTGGAGGTTGAAAAGCTTTCCTCCTTTGCCATTTATTGAAGGCAATGAAGAAGTAAAGATAATTGCTACATTAGAAGATCAGGCACAATTGACTACTACCTATACTGAAAAAGCAGTGGATTTTATCAAAAGGAAAAAGGACGAACCTTTCTTCTTATATGTGCCTCATTCCATGCCCCATGTTCCGATTGCGGTATCGAATAAGTTCAAAGGGAAAAGTGAACAGGGACTATATGGGGACTTGATGATGGAGTTGGATTGGTCTGTAGGACAAATACTTCAGGCTTTAAAGGACAATGGAGTTGAAGACAATACATTGGTGGTGTATACCAGTGACAATGGCCCTTGGTTGAATTTTGGTAACCACGCAGGTTCCACAGGGGGATTGCGAGAAGGGAAAGGCACTAGTTGGGAAGGTGGGCAGAGAGAGCCTTGTATCATGCAATGGCCAGGAGTAATTCCAGAAGGAAAAATTTGCAACAATATCGCTTCATCTATCGACCTTTTACCCACTATTGCGGCTATTACTGAAAGTGAATTACCAAAAAATAAAATTGATGGAGTGAATATTTTGTCCTTACTCAAAGGAGAAAAAGATGCGAATCCAAGAGATA
>CAXBNB010000705.1:0-2761 GCA_963976505.1 uncultured Reichenbachiellaceae bacterium | reverse complement strand
TGTTTCCAAAACAACAAAACTCTCATCTATTTCCCCTTTCTTGTTGCTTACCTTTTTGATATTGAGCTTTAAATGTTTCGCCATAAAAGGATACATGCCTAACCTTTTGGAATAACCATAATCATGATTTTCATTGGGTAGATGCCAGTTTTCTACCAACCCTTTTTTATTGTAAAAACCGTATATTTTCTGAATGCATGGAAACTCCACCTCAGGGTTATTCTTAGTCCAATCTCCTCCATCCGAGATCAGCAACATAGGCCGGGGAGCAGCCAAAGCTGCAATCTCTACATTGTTTGTTTCATGGCTTTTGCTCTTATGTATTGGCATCCCACTTTCTCCAACGCATCCACCAAAGAAATGCGCAGCAACCATGACTGCAGGTACAGAAACCGCTATCCTATCGTCAACAGCTGTCAAAAGAAAAGTCTGAGTTCCTCCTCCAGATGCACCTGTAATTCCAATTCGATCTAAGTCAACATCCGGCAAGGAAGCAATAAAATCCAAGACCCTGATACTATTCCAGAGTTGTGTTTTTAATGTTTTGGGATATCTATGAGTAAAACCAAAATCCCCCATTTCTCCATAACCAAGCATGTCATAAGAAATCACAATAGCACCCATTTTGGCCAGTGAAGCACATCTTTTCTGCATGTCGTCACGGTATCTGCCATAATCTTCCGGTTTTTCCCAATGTCCATGCGGACTCAATATAGCTGGCAATTTACCCTTAATACCGATAGGCTTATAAATGCTACCCGTAACGTAAAACCCCGGAAGGCTTTCAATTGCTACATTTTCAACAGAATACCCGTCATACTGCCGCTTATTACGGTATATAGGATTTAAATCCGTTTTGGTTGGCATTGGTATAAGACCTGCTCCTTTTAAGATCCCTTCTCTTATGACCTTTGCTTTGACCTCCCACTCTTCTTGGTTCTTATAAGATTCTGCAAACCGTGTCAATTGTAAAATTGCTTCTGATTCAGTTTGATAGTTTCCCATACAAAGCATAGGATTATCGTTGGATTGAGCCAAAACAGAAAGTACTCCAGTTAGGAATGTGGCAAGCAATAAGTAAATATTTTTCATGCTATTATTAGTTTTAGGTTTTAGCAATCAGCAATAAAGTATATTCAATTCGTATTTCACCTATTCAAATATCACTTCTCCAAAATACTGGGGCTGATGGTAGTCAGGATTTTCAGTACCTACGGGATTCCAAGTCACAAAATGTGGTTTAACAGTGTCATCCGCACATTTGTAAAAATTAGCCTGAGAATTCAAGCCCTTCAACACCAAATCGGCATCATTTACGAAGCACTCTGAAGGAATTACCAACATCAACTCCCATTGCTGGCCACCCGTTTTCTCCTCAAAAGGTTGATCACCCAATGAAGATTTGGTTTGGATTAGTTTTAACACTTCCGGATCAATTAACTTTCTATCACGTCTAGAAGCACCATAAGCAACATGTGGAATACCTATACAATTGAACTCAAAATTGTAGTATGGCCCACCTGGCTGTGGTGAGATGAAAAACTCAACACAACTGTCTTTATGCACACTTCCATTTATAGCAGATACTTTAGCCAAAACACTTTCTTCTTTGACGTAATATTTTAATAAAATCTGATCCTGACAATGAGCAATTTTAAATTTCACTTCAGGCTTGTAAGAATAATTCGTCCAATTGATGGTTTCGATGAATTCGAATTCGGCATTGCTTTCCAGTAACTTTTCAGCTTTTGAAATATTCAGAGGCTTGTTGTATTTTATTTCTTTAATTACCATGGTCTTACTTTGCTTTTTAATATCACTTGTTGTCCATTTATTACTTTTCATTGAAAAACCTGAAAGCACATTTACAGAAAAAAAAGACAAAGCACTTTTCAAAGTATTCTTAATAAATTTTCTACGTAGATTATCCATTTCAATTGAAGGTTAAGTACTGGCTGAAGTCTTTATATTCATCTAAATTACTCCTTTTTTCATTTGTTTCACAGCATAGTCACAAGCTCTTGCGGTCAATGCCATATAGGTCAGAGAAGGGCTCATATGACCCGATGAGGTCATACATGAACCATCCGTAACAAAAAGATTGGGTACATCATGACACTGGTTGAATCCATTCAAAACTGATGATTTAGGATCACGTCCCATTCTGGCTGTACCCATTTCATGTACGGAATCTCCAAGCACACCTTCACCTACTTTTACTGTTATGTCTTTGAGCCCCGCGACTTCCATAAGCTCTCGAACTTGATCCTTCATGTCTTCCCTCATTTTCCTTTCATTCTCTCCGTATTCAGTACTTATTTTCAACAATGGGAGTCCCCATTTATCCTTATTTTCCTGATTCAATTCTACTTTATTGTCAAAGTTCGGCAGACATTCACCATAAGACTGCAGGTGCATTTTCCAAGGACCAAGTTGGGTTAATGACTTTTTAAAGCCTGCTCCAATGCCTACTTGAGAAGCATCCATTCCGGATCGGGATGCCGAGCCCCATATTCCAAAGCCTCTTAAATAATCCATCTCTTGCTTATTGACATTTCTAAAGCGAGGTATCGCAATTGATGCCGGTCTAAATCCTTTGTACATTTTATCCAAATGCCCTTCTAAAGTCCCGTAAGAATCAATGCTCTTGTGATGATCCATTAGATAATGACCTAAAGCACCGCTTGAATTGGCCAATCCTTCGGAAAACCTAGGCGTCTTAGAACTCAACAAAAGACCTGTGGAAGACAAAGTAGAAGCG
>CAXBNB010000704.1:0-2766 GCA_963976505.1 uncultured Reichenbachiellaceae bacterium | reverse complement strand
GTCAGCGATATTCCTGCCTTTTGATTCTTTGGCACTGGTGATAGTGGATGAAGAGCATGAATCGTCCTACAAACAATACGATCCAGCTCCTAGGTACAATGCCAGAGACCTGGCGGTAGTTTTGGGTAATTTACATCAGGCAAAAGTTTTGCTGGGTACGGCTACTCCGTCATTAGAAAGTTATAAAAATGCCCTTGCAGGAAAATATGGTTTGGTAGAAATAACCCAACGGTATGGCAATGCCGAATTACCGGAGTTTATTCTTGCCAATCTGCAAATAGAACGGAAAAGAAAAACCATCAAAGGAGATTTCACCTCTGTCTTAATAGAAGAGCTTGAAAGGGTGCTGGAAAGGGGAGAGCAAGCCATTCTTTTTCAAAATAGACGGGGCTATTCACCTTTCATCACTTGCAATGATTGTGCGCATGTGCCCAAGTGCGACAATTGCTCTGTGAGTCTGACTTATCACATGTACTCCAACACTTTGAAGTGCCACTATTGCGGGCATCAGGAGGCAGTGCCTCAGGTATGTACCGCTTGTGGGTCGACTGGTATTCGTACCGTAGGTTTTGGTACAGAAAAACTAGAAGAAGACCTTAAGCTGCTGTTTCCTCAAGCCAACATCCAACGCATGGATCAGGATACGACCAGAAGTAAATATTCTTATCAGACGATCATTGATCGTTTTGAAAAGAAGGAAACAGACATCCTGATTGGCACACAGATGGTGAGCAAAGGGCTCGATTTTGACAATGTATCACTCGTTGGCGTTTTTGATTTTGATAGGATGATACATTTCCCAGATTTCAGGTCATTTGAACGGGCCTTTCAACTGGTGACACAAGTAAGTGGGCGCTCTGGCAGAAAGGACAAAAAAGGCAAAGTAATTATACAGGCAAGTGATGTAGACAGTCCTATCTTGGATCAAATTGTAAGACATGATTATCTTGGTTTTTACCAAAGAGAAATATTAGAAAGGCAGGGTTTTTCTTACCCACCGTTTTTCAGGTTGATAAAAATCGTTTTCCGACACAAAGAGAAAGAGCTAACTGAAAATGCAGCAAATGCTTATGTGAAGTTGGTTTTGCCTGAGTTGGGCAAAAGAAGAATATTGGGGCCGCAAGAGCCCGTCATTTCTCGTATTCGAAATTTGTACTTGAGGGAGGTATATATAAAAATCGAAAAGCAGGGAGTGAATGTCAATAAAGTAAAGGAACTATTATATCTGAAATCAAATGAAGTATTGAAACTCAAAAAATTGGGTGGATTGCGAATAACCTTTGATGTCGATCCGGTTTAAAAAAAAATTAAACGAGTATGCCTGAAAACCAATTAACTATGAAGCCACTATTGAAACAATCATTCCTCGTACTAACGATATCATTTCTTTTGGTTTCTTGTGTTTCTAACGAAAAGAAAAATGTCAGTGAAAATGTTGAAAACCAAGCGGCTTTGTCCACCAAGGGTAATGGTGACTGGTGGGAAAAACGCCATCAGAAAATAGTAGGGCGCCTCGAAAAAAATCCACAGTTGATCTTAGTTGGTAATTCTATATTTCATACCCTCGACAATGAAGACCGCAACGAAGTTTGGGAGAAACACCTAGACCAGTATCAGACCGTCAACATGGGGATTTCTGGAGACAGAACAGAAAATGTGATTTGGAGGCTTCAAAATGGGACCATTGATAATATAAATCCCAAGGTCGCTCTAGTTTTGATTGGTACGAATAACACCGATGGAAATCACTACCTGAACATCAGTACTCCTGAAGAGTTGGAAGGAGGGATATGGAAGATCTGTGAAATATTGAGGCAGAAGCTGCCGGACACCAAGATTATTTTGCTTGGTATTTTGCCCTATGGCTACAAGCCCAATCACCGTGATAACATCAACAAAGCCACCAATAAATTGATTGCTAAATTTCCTGAAAGAGATGTCAATATCTCTTATCGAAATATTGAAGAAGTTTATCTAAATGAAGAAGGCAAGGTGAGAAAGGAACTCATGCCTGACTTTCTTCATCCAAATGCCGAGGGGCATTTACTCATGTTTGATGCACTGGAAAAGGATATAACTGCATTGATGAATGAGTAAGTTCTTTCTGGTTGCTTAAGCCAGTTCTTTCAAATCCACAGGGACAACTCTCGATACACCTTGCTCCACCATGGTAATGCCATAAATAATGTCTGTAGAAGCCATTGTCCGTTTGTTGTGAGTCACAATGATGAATTGAGATTCGCCTGAGAAGTTGCGAATGATGTTGTTGAACTTGTCGATATTGGCATCATCCAAAGGAGCATCTACTTCATCAAAAATACAAAATGGTGCAGGCTTCAATAAGTAAATGGCAAACAGTAGAGCTGTAGCAGTCAGTGTTTTTTCACCTCCGGAAAGTTGATTGATAGATAGCGGCCTTTTGCCCTTTGGTCTTGCAATAATATCAATAGCAGAATCCAGAGGCGCATCGGGATTGGCAAGCTTGAGGTCACATTGATCCTCATCCGTAAACAGCGACCGGAATACCTTTATAAAATTTACTTTGATTTTTTCAAAAGCATCCAAAAAGGTGTCTTTTGCTACCACATCAATTTCTGCTATGGTGGTGAGCAATGATTCTTTGGCTTTGACTAAATCATCTTTTTGAGTGGTGATAAAATCATGTCTTTCTTTTATTTCTTCATAGGCTTCCATGGCCATAGGATTGATAGGTCCAATGTTTTCCATTCGGTTTTTGATCCTATCTACCTTTTCTCTCAATTCTAC
>CAXBNB010000703.1:0-2769 GCA_963976505.1 uncultured Reichenbachiellaceae bacterium | reverse complement strand
AAGGTTCAATATTGGCTTTTATACCAAGGTCTTCTGAAAGCCCTTGAGTAAATGAGGAGGTAAGAAATGGGCTTTTGACCAACCAGCCACTTTCTGCCGCCCTAAATCTTATTTCAGGATCCTGACTACCAAAAATAAAACCTGTTCCTGGAGCATTAAAACCACTATCCAGCCCAAACAAATATGCTCTTGGTCTGAATCCGGGCAATACCGTACTTTCTCGCATACTGTAGGTAAGATTCACCGACCGCAATGACATTGCCATCCTCAGTATTCCTTTAATTAACCCCCCTCCACTTTGCTTGACGGTATCTTGCTTCACTGTTGGCTGTTGACTTCTTCGGGAAGTTGAGCTTCTTTTTGGCGTATTAATATCTTTCAGAAAACCAATTTTATTGTAGAGTTTGACCATATCTACCTTGCCGGTAGCCCCCCTATCTCTATTGTTAGAAATGATATTACCAAATTCTTCCAGCTGGTCAATTGATCCACCAGTCCAATTGTATCCAACATTAAATCCAACGTCTGCACTAACCCAATCTGTCAAAGGTATTTTATCAAAAGGCAAACGATAGGTGGCTCCCATGCTCTGGTCAAAATTTTTCATCCTACCCAAATGCTGTAGGTTGTACATGACAGAGTCTTTTTTTGCCTGAGAATCCAAGTCTCCTGCTGGCTCATCTATAATAGCTCTTGCAGTTGCGCTGTAGTCCAAGCTCAAACTCTTAGTCAAACTCCATCTAAGTCCATACGACCTATTAAAATTGAAATACTTTTCAAAATAAGGATCAATTCCATCGGTAGAAAGATCGGAGTTTCGCAATTGCCTTTTGGTAAACCTTCTATCCACCTCTGCTCTCATCGAAAGGTTATTGGGAAGGAGGGTAAAATTAAAATCCTTGATCAGTTTTAAATAATTGCCATCCAAAAATCCTACATTCTTGAATGGTTCTATTGGAGTTGGGGCAGGACTAAAATTGTAGGCAAACCCACCCCGGTAATTTTTTTCTACGAAGGCAGCCGTATTTATGTTACTTGTAATAGACTCGCTAAAGGCATAGCTGAAAGAAAAATTCTCAATGTCATAAATATGACTTTTGGCTTCAGGGTTCACTTTTTCCTTACGGACATTAGAAAAGTTAATGGCCTTTCTGGTGGTTTTTTCTTGGACCTTGGCTTTATACTCCTGCCTTTCCTGCTCCGAACTGTAACTTAACAAGGTAGCATCCAAAGGTAGATCTTGATCCAATGGGTCGAATTGAGGAGTAGCAACTGTCTTTTCAGTACTGATATACATCGGAATTTTTATACCGTGATTTCCGGGAATCAGTTTATCTACATTGATATCTGCGGAAACATCGTATTGAAAAGTTTCATCTCTGGTCCTTTCAGAGATTCTCTGCTGGATGCTACCAAAACCGATCGAGGTGTACCTGGTAGAGGCATTTACTCTGGCAAAATCTGCCAGTTGGGCACTCATACGGGCATTGGCAGCCCAACCTTTTGTAGTATTGAAATCAGATACCCTTAATTCATTGGCCCAAATACAAATAGATTTTCCTTGTCCATCATCCTCGTCCAAATCGGTACTTTTGGGATTTCTTACCCCAATCATCAAGGTCTGCACGGAGCTCATCTTCGGGTTCCCCTCTATTGTTAAGTTGTATTTTTCGTTCTCAGATAATCTACTAAAAGGTTGTTCTAAATTTCCACCTTCTCTGTCTCTGAGAGATTTCAAAGCGTACAGTTCATCAATGGCTATGTCTATTTCATTTTCCTCCGGCCAGACAAGTCGGGCTATGTCTATTTCTGAACCAGTAAGACCATTCGGAGTGATTTTCAATGGTACTTCTATTTCATAATAGTTTTCCACAAAATCGCTACCAAAGCGTAGAAAAGCTGTGACTTCATCATCCTCTAGGAAACTATCTCCGTTTGGTTCTGCATGCAAAAACATCTTTAGGCTTCCATAGCTCAACAAATCCAATCCCGCCAATTTGTAAACACCTCTTGCATCGCCATCTTCCAAATCTTCCACACAAATCCGAAGAGACTGTTCGTTGTTTCTTCGCTGGATGGTCGTAGTGTTGTCAAGATCTCTAGTCAACCCAGGTGGTACAACATAGGGTGATTTTCCATCTACAGCAGTTCCATTTTCTTCAATATTTACGACAGACACATCGAAATCAGAAGTGGTGGTTTCAGGGATTTCGCTGAATCCACTTTTTTTCAAATTCTCTTCTGATTTTCTCCATTGACTACCTACAAGCTGTAGCTCTGCAAATCTCAAAACGACCGGTTGCCTCCACCCTGTCATGTACATCCTATAAAATTTGATCGACTCAAAGGATGGACTGCCAAAGATATTGTCAGGGTTTCTGTCTGGAATCCTGAACAAGTACCAATTGACACTTGTCCCATTATCGTCAAGTGTTACTTGATCTATAATGTGCCCTTTACCAATACCCAATCCCCCAGGTTTCAAAGGAATTTTATATTCAAAATATTCTTCTACATCTGAAATAGTATTGTCATTGTTTAAATCTTCATTCTCAGGAGAATTATTGGAAGATGCTGTGAAATTTCCTGATCCGGCATTAAGCGGGGAATTGTTTTCTGTACCATTAAAGTTTTTGTACCGTTCCAAGATTTTGGCATCATTTTGGTCATATTCTGGATCAAGAAAGTACTTGAAATCATCGGCAGATACATCATTCAACACTCTGGTTCGACCATTGTTATTAAGGTTGGTCCATCTATCGTTCGATT
>CAXBNB010000702.1:0-2779 GCA_963976505.1 uncultured Reichenbachiellaceae bacterium | reverse complement strand
GGTTTGTCTATAGCTTACTTTTTGGATAACCTCGTGAGTATCTGGGTTTACTTTGGATACGAAATTCCCATTTCGTTCTAAGAGGTATAAAAAACCATTTTCGAATTTTGCATCTGCAAAATCATTGCTTTCTGTTTCAGGGATATTGAAAATATCTACTACCTTATTGTTTAATAAGTTTACTTTAAAAATCTTTCTAGGCTGTCGTTCTTTTATTAAATAAAGAATATTGTTTTCACAGTCAGATGCCAGACCTTCCCAGCCTGCATTTTTCCATTCCCAAGGTTTTTCGTCTTTGAAATCTATTTCTAATGTAGTGGCTTTGCCCGGTATTGGTTTGAAGTATATTTTACCATTTTTCTCATTCGCCAGATAAAAGCTGCTATTGCAGTAGTCAATGGCTTCTAGATCTAGTGGTTCTCCAATATTGAGGGGGATGTTGTCTTTAATATACCATTTGTTCCCACTAAAGCCAATTTCATATATGAATTGGTCTTGTACTTTGTCAGCAATGATGTGGTATTTTCCATTAATGGCAACAATGCCACTGAGGTCAAACCTGAGACTATTTTCACTTTCTAGTTGGGAGAGTGAGGTCAATTCAAGTTCTATGAATTGATCCTGTGCGAATGCTTGGAAATTAAGCGACAAGCTAAATAAAGCAAGTACTAAAAGTCTCATAAACTTAGAATTTGAGCTAACTTATTACACCCTTTCAATCATAGCTCCAATAGCGTTGAGACGTTGGTCAATGTTTTGATATCCTCTATCTATTTGCTCCACATTGTGGATCATACTCGTGCCTTCAGCAGACAATGCGGCTATCAATAATGACACTCCTGCACGAATATCGGGAGAAGTCATTTGAATACCTCGTAACGGGACAGATTTATTTAGCCCAATAACTGTGGCACGGTGTGGATCACAAAGAATGATTTGGGCACCCATGTCAATCAATTTATCCACAAAGAACAGCCTGCTTTCAAACATTTTTTGGTGAATGAGTACAGTACCCTTTGCTTGGGTAGCAACTACCAGTGCAATACTGATTAAGTCTGGAGTAAATCCAGGCCAAATAGCATCTGCAATGGTCATGATAGAGCCATCAATAAAAGTTTCTATCTCATAGTGATCTTGCTGAGGAATATAAATGTCGTCATTTCTGAATTCCATTTTTATCCCAAGCCGCTGAAATATTTCAGGTATAATCCCTAAATGTTTAAGACTCACATCTTTGATGGTAATCTCCGAGCCAGTCATAGCTGCCAATCCGATGAAGCTACCTATTTCGATCATATCAGGCAGCATTCTATGTTCAGTGCCGTGGAGCTTTTCTACCCCCTCAATGATGAGAAGATTGGAACCTATTCCTGATATTTTTGCTCCCATGTTGTTCAGCATGGTACACAATTGCTGCAAGTAAGGTTCGCAGGCGGCATTGTAAATGGTAGTAGTTCCTTCAGCCATAGATGCGGCCATCACGATATTGGCAGTGCCGGTCACCGAAGCTTCATCCAACAGCATGTAGCATCCTTTCAAGTGAGAAGCATCAATATTGTAATATCCGGTTGTTTTATCGTATTTAAATTCAGCACCGAGTTTTTGAAAGCCAGTGAAATGGGTGTCTAGTCTTCTTCTTCCTATTTTGTCACCACCAGGTTGAGGTATTTTTCCTTTTTTAAAGCGAGTCAGCATTGGACCCATGATCATGATGGAACCTCTTAAAGAAGAAGCCATTTTTTTATACTCTTCTGTTTCTAAAATGGCGACATCTATATCGTCAGCTTGAAAAGTATAAGATTCAGCTTCTGTTTTTTCTACTTTCACACCCATGTATGCCAGTAGATCTATGAGTTTGTTGACGTCCCTTATATTTGGGACTTTTGAAATTTTGACCGGCTCTGATGTAAGTAGAACCGCTGATAGGATTTGGAGCGCTTCATTTTTTGCTCCTTGTGGTGTGATATCTCCTTTTAACTGATTACCACCTGTCACTCGGAATGAAGTCATTAATTTTTTCTGCGTTTAAATGGTCTTTTGGTTTTGCTCTTGTACCTATTTTCGGTATCACGTGGTTTGCTGTCATTGTCACGACGGATGTCTCTTTTTTGTGGCTCAAAGAGATTGGATTCATTGACTTTGTCCATGTCGATATCAAGCTGGTTCTTAGATAATTTTCTAATGTTCTTGTAAACGACAGAGTTGTCTAAGATATCTTTATTGTAAGAATAAAAGAACGTCTTCATCAGTTTGCCAATATGGATAACGGCTGCTTCTTGCTCTTCAGGATCTTCAATAGTGATGGCCTTTTCTACCAACAACTCAATGTTTTTACCGAAATGTTTGAATATAATCTGATTACCCTTTGAGGTTTTTTGTACACCATATCTCTATCTGGTTTAGGAAACGGCCCCTCTACGTCCAGTTCAAAATCAGAAATAATATGTATATCGTCCCAAAGTTTTTGTTCTACTTCTGGGGTGTCTTTTATATCTGGGTTGATTTGCTTCATTAAGACAGTCAGGGTCTCTGCTTTCTTATCTCTGTCTTCTTTATCTTCGATCTGCTGTAGGTGTTGAACAAGCATTTGAATGTTTCTTCCGTACTCCTTCAGTATCAACCTCTCTTTTACCGTATTGTAATCGTTCATCATTTGAATTTGGCTTTTAGGCGCACCAAAATTAAGGTAATAATTAAAAACTATTGGTTTATATAGGATTAATTTTAAAATACCGTAGGTTGTAACTTTGCTTTGTCAAACACACTCTAATAGATTTTC
>CAXBNB010000701.1:0-2790 GCA_963976505.1 uncultured Reichenbachiellaceae bacterium | reverse complement strand
ATACTCCTTTAACTGTCTTTATATCAATAGATTGACTTTATTAAGGAGTGGCCAAAATAGTAACCGTTCCCTTCATAAAAACCTGGTACGAACGAGGTTCATTCAGTTGTATGGAATAATAATAGACCCCTGATTCAAGTGCATGACCAGCGTTGTTTGTCCCAACCCAATCATTCTGGTATGCTTTCTTCTCAAATACTGTTTTTCCATACCTATTAATGACAGTGAAAACACTGTTGCTGTAGTTTTCAATCCCATCTATCACGAAACTTTGGTTTTTTTGATCCCCATTTGGAGAAAATACATTGTAAGTTTTGATTTCAGGAACAAAGGATTGGCAGGTTTCATTGGACCATGCACTGGCATCATTCCCCAAAACCTCAATGGCCTTTACTTTAAAACAGTGGTCAAATCCCTTGTTTTCATATGGAATATCAATAGCGTTTCCAGTCATTTCATCAATTAGCACGAATTCTCCTTCATCAATACTTCCCCATAGTTCATAGGTCAAAACACCCTGCTGCCAATTGTTATAATTATTCCGGTTCAGGCTAATCTGGAGCATCCCGATAGAATCTTTTTCTGAAGTGAGCAGTAAATTGTTGTGCTCTATCGATACATATTCCTGATTGCAAGCGGTTGTAGTTTTTAGTCTGTATTCAAAAATGCTTTCATGAGTTTCAAGGTTTTGATCTAAGACAGCCTCCTCACCCAAAGTGGCAAAAGCTGACCATGATGTAACCACCGGATCGATCAGCCGTTTTTCCAGCAAAATAGGTTTGGAATAAAAATCAGTATTCATGCTCTTCCCTCTTACTTCTAGTGTCTCATTGAGCGCCTGATGATTTGATACTGATATTATTTCAAGTTCAGGTTCTGTTATGGTAATTTCTTTCATTCCCAATCCAGTGTTTTGGCAAATAGTACCAGTATAGGCACTAATGTCAATATTGTAAATACCTGGGCAGGTGTAGTAATGAGTTATTGGAGTCTGTTTGGCAATACTATCGATGCTGGTTTGATCTCCGAATTTCCAAGAGATAAAATTAAAGTTGTCATCTCCAGTGAAATCAAAGGCTATTTCTTCTTCTATCTGAAATTCATTTTTCTCCAGCAAAACAGAGAGCACTTCATTGGGTTCTCTTTCTACCACTACAATTAAAGTGTCCGAAATCCCACTACAAACATCATCCAACGTACTACTTTCTTCATACCATAGCTTAGCTATCCCAGGGCCACTCCAAGAAGCTGTCATTTCATGGTTGCCATCAGGCGATGTGACTTGTCCGTTTTCCAACTTCCAATTGTACACCGAGGAAGGTGTGGGATATGCCTCGTAATGGGCATCAGTGATGTTGCTTGAACACAAACTATCCAAACCAAAGGGTGCACTTGGATCAAGTTGTATATTGATTTTTACTGGAAAATCTATGGTATCTCCAAAACAGCCAATTGAGTTTTTAGTTAGTAACCTTACCCTCGCCAAATCATTGGTATCTCCCCAATCCACTTTTATCGATTTGCTCGTTTGGCCAGAAATGATGGTTCCACCCTCCACAAACCATTCACGGGTGTTGTCTATGGCTTCATCATCCGCCAAATATTCTACATTTGGACTAAAGGGGCAAACAGACCTTGGTCCGTTAATGTCAATATCTGGTTGCAATACTTGAATCAACTTAACAGAAGTCTCCTGATCTGAACAACCAGTAGAAGAGGTACTCAGCCCTGTAACTGTTATGAAATAATCACCTCCTTCATCGAAGGTATAAGTTACCTCGTTTCCAGTTTTGATTTTACCTTGAAAATTCCATTCAAACTCCGCAAAAGACCTTTTGGATGCAACCTTAAATGTCACCACATCACCACGACAAACCTGCCCGGTAAATTGCCCAGTGGTTTCATTATAGGAAGAAACAATCAGGTTAAGGTTATCCAACCTCGCCCCTGTTGAATAGCCAAAAGACTCAATGTCACCATAGCCATATACATAGGCAGCAAAACCAGAAGACGATTCAATGGTATGGTTTCCAATGGAAATGTCAAGTTGCGCATAAGCATAATCAGGATTATTGTCATAAACAGAAAAGCTACCTTCAATAGCTAAGCCATCAAATAATAAATCCGCCACCGCATCCGTCCTTGTAATTATATTGGTATAATACCTATTCAAAACCGTAACATTAGGGGCATTGTAAGTGATTTTTTTAAGCGACTGTTCTATTGGGCTAAGCTGAACCATAAATGGATCCCCTTGCTGGTTGTCGCAACTTTGACTTCTGCTAAACTGAGCTATTTGAATTGGCTTATCAGCTGTAATTATAGTAGGCGAACTCAATAACCTGGAAACAAATTCCCCTTCATTCAAAATAAAAGGCGGTTCTCCTGCCATCTCTACCGTTGTTTGGTCAGAAGCCGCCACAATTTTAAACTCATCTCCTCCAAGGCGTGTTTTGAATGGCACAGTGGCAAAACTTTTACCCCATGCTCCAACAGGAAACATCTGTTCAAATAGATGGTCCTGAGCCCCACCACAATTACCGACATTAGTCCATTCATTGCCAGAAAACACAGCAAAGGGTTTGCAACTTCCAGCAGCTTTGATTCTGGTTCCTGTTAAGTCATTGTTTGACTGTATTTGTATGACTTGTCCTGAATCGAGTGAGACAGTATAGGCTGTTCCGGCAATGTGCCCATCGGTGGTCCTTTGGGTAGGCGTAACCTCTACTTGAGTGCCATCCGCCACTGCCACTATCATCAACTCAGAAAACCTCGAAGGATTGAGGCCTT
>CAXBNB010000700.1:0-2795 GCA_963976505.1 uncultured Reichenbachiellaceae bacterium | reverse complement strand
AATCAATTGTCTACCGATGATCGTTTGTCTATCGTCAAGCTTCAAAAAACCAAGCTGAGAGATCAATTGCTCGTGAAGAGAGGTTCCAGATCCTATTGGTATTTCTCTATCCTTTTCATCCTTATCGTAGTTGCCGTCACCTTGCATTTTATAACCCGCATAGTCATCTTCATTTAGGTAATCTTCAATGTCGATCTCCTCATTTTGGTCAGGCTCTTCATCTACATCCAACTCATTGTTTTCATCAGGTTCAGACTCTTCCTTTCCCTCCTCCAATGCAGGATTTATTTCCAATTCTTCCTCCACACGCGTTTCCAGCTCAGCAGTAGGAACCTGCAACAGTTTTATAAACTGAATTTGCTGTGGTGATAGCTTCTGTCCCAGAGACTGGGTTAAACTTAATTTCTGCATTCTGTACGGTTATCCTACTTTTATCATTGAATCAAAAATATCGCTTTCTTACTCAGAAAAGTAATAATAGTACTTATAATTCAATATTATAGGACTAATTTATTACTTGAAATGGAATTAAATTGATCTTCGAAATGTAATAGGATTATACGTTACCAAAACACATGCGTTTTTAGAAACATAATTTTTTAAAAAGAGGGATTAACAACTTAACATGAGCTCATTTCCCATCAAATTGTTTTTAATACTGACCTTGTTGTCCATTTCACTCTTTCGCTGTGGAAGCCTCAATCCATCCAAAAAAGGAACTGTGCCACCAAGTCATGAAGTCTATAATAATCTACTGAGAAAATATGTCGATGAGTTCGGCATGGTGAATTACAACGGGTTTATGGATGAGAGATCAACATTTAAGGGATATTTAAAAGAACTTAGGGTCAACCCACCTGATGTAACTACTTGGTCTAAAAATGATCAGATGGCCTTTTGGATCAATGCATACAATGCGTTTACCATTGAATTAATTTTGGACAATTACCCTATCACAAGTATCAAAGACATTGGCGCAAAACTGCAAATACCATTTGTAAATACGCCGTGGGATGTCAAGTTTATAGAAATTGGAGGCGAAGAATACGACCTCAACAACATAGAGCACAATATACTAAGGAAAAATTTTGATGACCCTCGCATTCATTTTGCGATTGTTTGTGCTTCCCTTTCCTGTCCCAATTTGAGACCAGAAGCCTACACTGGGGAAAAATTAGAAGCTCAACTGACACATCAAACCAAAAGGTTTTTAGCGGACACCAACAAAAATAAAATTACTAAAACAGATATTAAAATCTCCAAAATATTTAGTTGGTTCAAAGGAGACTTCACAAAGAAAGAAACATTGATCACTTTTCTAAATAAGTATGCCCCAGAAATGATTCCTCCTGAGGCTGATATTTCTTATATGAAATATGATTGGAGTTTGAATGCACAAAAGTGACTTTTACTTTGCAAAAAGCCATTTTTCAGGGTTGAGCTTGTCAAAGTTTTTCCAGACTTCAAAATGAACTTCGGTGTTGTCATTGTTGTCAGTAAAAACCTCCCCTATAAGTTCTTTGGCCTTAACGGTATAACCCTTTTTAATATTGGCATTGATGTTCTTTAACCTGGCGTACAACGTGAAGTAATCTCCATGCTGAACGATGACTACAGTATTCATTCCAGGAACAAACGCTACAGTGGACACTTTGCCGTCAAATACTGCCCTTACGTTGGCTGCTTTTTCAGTTTGAATATCTACTCCTTGATTTTCAACTATAATATTTTTTAAAACAGGGTGTGCATGCTTCCCAAATTTTCCAGAAACAAATCCATTGTCTACAGGCCAAGGAAGCTTGTTTTTATTTCCTTCAAATGAAGAGGACAGCTTTGCGGTTTCTGGAGTAAGAGTCATCTTAGTCGATGACTTTCCGGCATTTGATTTTTCTTTTAACAATATCTGCTATCAATTTATCAAGCTTGGATATAGCTTCTTTCCTTTTTGCCAACTCCGCCCGTAACTCTTTCTCCTGCTTGCTGAGCTGTGTAAACACCTTATTCTGTCTTGACTTTAAAGACAATAAATTCCTGTTCTCTGTGATTTTACTTTGCAATAGATCATTTTGCTCAGCTTTTTTGGTTTCCAATCCTGTTTTTTCCTGACTGAGTGCTTCACTCACTTCTTCAATGTTTTGAACCTGAACCTTACGAGCTTCTGAATATTGCTCCAGGTATTTGAGTCTCAAAAAAAGCTGATTGAAGGTTTGGGCTGAAAAAATAAAAGTGAGCTTACTGAAACCATGATTGGCTTTGTAGGCATTATATATCATTTCGGCATACTCTTCTTTTAACCTTATCAGGTCATTTTGCATGGCATTTACCACGAGAGACTTATCCGAAATTTCCGAATCCAATAACGAAATCTCCTGAGAGATCGAACTGATAAATTCAGCCTGAACCTGAATCTTACGATTTAGTGCCCTCAACTGTCCCAGGGTAGCTTTTTTCTCTGTGGTAGTTTCTACCAGGATTTTTTCAGCCTCTTGTATTTTTAAGAGGTTTTCCCTTTTTTCTTTTTCCAGTCGCGATTTGCTCTTTTGAGCTACCGAAACCGAAGAAACGAACAATAAGAACAATACCAAAGTACAGGTAAACTTCCTATTTTTTAACATACTTGTATTTATCTGGAATTTCAAAGGTAAACTTCTGCTTTTTGCTATCAATATCAATTTTAGCATGGTCAAAGTTGATGTTAGATATTTTCCTTCTTCCATCTTTGCGACTTGTATGTTGAATTGTTATCACTGATTTAGCAGGTACTATCTTATCTGAAATCCAGTCAAATTCGGAAT
>CAXBNB010000699.1:0-2812 GCA_963976505.1 uncultured Reichenbachiellaceae bacterium | reverse complement strand
TACGATATTATTAAGGGATTGATTGTAAAGAGTGAGCTTTGGATCGCAGCATTTATCTATTTTGTGTTGAAATTGACTAGGTATGTCTTTCTGTTTTGGTTGCCAATGTATATGGTGGAAGCACTGGATTATTCTAGTCAGGATTCAGGTTACCTGTCATCTGTTTATGAACTGGTTGGCTTTTTTGGAGTCATCGCAGCAGGATATATTTCTGATCATCTAATGAAATCCAAAAGATTCCCTGTGGTGGCTGTTATGTTGTTTTTAATGGCGGGGCTGTGTTTTATTCAGCCAATCATAGCAACCTGGGGAATGTTGGCAATAGGTATCAATATTGGTCTTATTGGTGTAATGACTTACGGGCCTGATTCCATATTGTGTGGGGCTACTGCTATGGATATTGGAGGAAAGAAAGGAGCAGCTACTGCTGCGGGTATTATCAACGGAGTAGGATCGGCAGGTCAATTACTTTCACCCTTTATTGCTGCTTATTTTTCAGAAACACTTGGATGGAATGCCTTGTTTTATGGCTTTGTCGTGTTGGCTGTAATAGGAGCCCTTTTGGCGGTAAGTAAGTGGAATTTTGCTACCCATGTGGAAGTAAATGAGGAGCTGATAATAAAAGAATAGTTTTTTTAGAGTCGCCTGTTAACTTTGAAAAATATTTCCTTTAACATTTAAGATATTCATATAACATGATTTGGAGCAATTATCATGGACATAGCCATTACTGTGATGGAAAGGGTGCAATAGAAGAATATATTGAAGAAGCACTAAAGCAGGGTATGGAAACCATAGGCATATCTTCACATGCACCATTGCCTTTTGAAACCCTCTGGGCCATGCCACAAGAGAGAATTAATGAATATATCAGTGAGATAGCTTTATTAAAAGAAAAACACAAAGGAGTCATACAGATTTATACTGGGTTGGAAGTTGATTTTATTCCTGAATTGATAGGGCCGGAGGACGATTCAATAAAGCAATTGTCACTGGATTATAATGTGGGCTCAGTGCACTATGTTGATCGGTTTCCTGATGGCACTCATTTTGAAGCAGATGGAAGCCGTCAGGGTTTTGTCAAAGCGATTGATGAGATTTTTGAAGGGGATGTTCGGAAGTTGGTCAAACGTTATTTTGACTTAGTACGGATGATGCTTAAAACCTCAACTCCTACTATACTTGGCCATTTGGACAAAATTAAAATCCAAAATACGGAAGGAGTGCTTTTTGATGAAAATGCCGGTTGGTATAAGGATGAAATGATGCAGACACTGGAAGTGTTGTCAACAAGTGGAATTATCATGGAGGTAAATACTCGTGGTTTGTATAAAAAGAAGTGTGATGCAACCTATCCATCTTTATGGGTGCTGAAAGAAGCTTTTAAGATGGGCATTCCGTTGACTATCAATTCTGATGCCCACCATCCACGTGAGCTCACTGGCGGTTTTGACTTTGCAGCCTCTGAAGTTAGAGTGGCAGGTTATGCGGAGACCTTTCATCTCTGGGATGGGGCTTGGGAAAGCAAGTCCTTGTGAGTTAGTTAAAGGACCGAATTTTATGGACAGTTCGATGTTGGAATATTCCCTTTATTTTTTTGATGAAATTTAAATAGAGTTCTAATTTTAACGCAATGAGAAAAAGTATAATCATATTAGCGACTATTCTGAATTTCTTGGCTGGAAGTGTTATTTCACAGGCAGTTGGAGTTGCTCCCATTCTACACTTGGATATGGAATCAATGAGAAGTGTTGAGCAGCCAAGTTTTACCCTTACTATAAATGGGAAGGATTCTATCGTTGATGGAATATCAGGAAAATCACGATTTTTCAAAGATGGAAGTTATCTCTTATTAGATGACAAACAGTCACTTTCTTCTTTATGGAGTGCGTCTGATTTTTCTATTGAAGTATGGGTTCAGACCAAAGCGCAGAACGAAGATTACGCTGTGATTGCATCCAATAAAGAGTGGAATTCTGGAGAAATAAAAGATTTTACCACCAATGCCAGTTTTGGGATCAGCCGAACCAGTGGTTCCAATAAAGGCTGGGCTATTGTCTGCCAGCCGGATGGGAGTTGGGCGTGGAATATTGGTGACGGCAAATACCGGCTGGACTATCGGCCTACCTCGCCTCGGCAACAAATAAATGATGCGGAATGGCATCAGATTGTTTTTTCTATTGATCAGGGAGTAAAAGAAGCACGCATGTATTTCGATGGTCAAAATGTAGCCATATACAATCTCGGAGGTATATCAGACCTGAATAGCATGTTGCCAATAGGTTTAGGAAATGATGCTAATACTTACAATCTGCAACCTTCATTTGAAGGAGCGATAGATGAGTTTAGTGTCTATGACTATGTAATCAGTAGGGAGGAAGTAGCTAGAAAATACAAGAAGTATGTTCCGGCTGCCAAATTACCGGAGTTGTCAGAAAAGCGAATTGACAAATTGAACCTGATGGCATGGAATATCTGGCATGGAGGACGGAGGCATGGTAGGGAAATAGGTCCTCAGCAAGTAATTGATTTCATCAAAGACACAGGCACTGACATAGTTATGATGCAGGAGACCTATGGTTCAGGTGCATTGATCGCTGATGCTTTGGGGTATTATTTTTACCTTGCGAGTACCAATATCTCTGTTATCAGTAAATACCCAATACTCAAAACCTGGACGGTATATGATGCTTTCAGGTGTGGAGTTACTACCATTGAGTTAAGTAAAAAGCAAACTATCAATCTAGCGAGTTTATGGATTCATTATTTGCCTGCTTGGCGGAGTGATAGTGGTAAACCAGATGCTACGGCA
>CAXBNB010000698.1:0-2816 GCA_963976505.1 uncultured Reichenbachiellaceae bacterium | reverse complement strand
AACAAACCATTGAGGACAGTTCTTGATGGTTTGCAATTTGTATATGATTTTGACTACAACATAAAAAACAAGACAATAACTATAAATTAATCACCATGAATAAATCAAATACAAGTTAGCTAAAAAAATATCTCATGAAGTTGAATTAATCATTGGGGAATGCCTATTCAACAATCATGAGATAAGCCACACATTTTTAATATATTATTTCAACTAAAAACTTTAAGTGACATGAAGACAAATTTACTTAAAAATATTTTGATTATGACAAAATATGGCATATCAGGTATTGTACTTCAATGCGTGTTGTTTTCCTTCATTACAGCAAAGGACATCAATGCACAGATGAAGAGCATAGAAGATATCTATATTACAATTGACCTGAAAGATGCGAGCATCGAGAAAGTTTTCGAAAGTATTTCGGAAAAAACCTCTTTCAACTTTGCATATAAGCAAAGCATGCTTTCTAAAAACAAGAAAATCAACATAGCCGAAACGCAAAAATCTTTGGCTGATGTGTTGAGAAAACTGGCACAAGAATCTAATGTGCAATTCCGAAGAGTGGATGAGACCATTCATGTAAACAAGAGAGCATCTAGAGAAAGCTCTGTACAGGAGGTATTGGCTGATGTCACCATTTCAGGAAAAATATCTGATGAAAATGGCGAAGGATTGCCTGGTGCTGCTATAGTAGTAAAAGGTTCTGCTGGAGGTACAGTGACTGACTTGGAAGGCAACTATAGGTTGGATGTTCCTGCTTCAGATGCTGTATTGGTTATCAGTTTTGTAGGTTACAAGACTAAAGAAATCACTGTAGGTTCAAGATCAACTATTGATATTGTAATGGATGTTGATGCTACTGCTTTGGAAGAGATCGTGGTAGTAGGTTATGGAGAGGTGAACAGGAGGGACTTAACAGGAGCTATTGGTTCTGTGAATGCGGTTGATATTGTAAGAGCTAATCCAGTTCAAGCTGCAGCAGCCCTTCAAGGACAAGTAGCAGGGGTGAACATTAATAAGGTGAGTAACAGACCTGGTGAAGGCTTTAACATTGACATCAGAGGGTTGAGTACTTTCGACGGATCTAGCGAGCCTTTGGTAGTTATTGACGGAGTATTTGGGGCAAACATGAATGTGTTGAATCCAAATGACATTGAGTCAATTGATGTTTTGAAAGATGCTTCTTCTACTGCTATTTATGGTTCAAGAGGTGCCAATGGTGTTATACTCATTACTACTAAAAGAGGCAAATCTGGTAAGCCAAAAATCACCTACAATTCTTATGTAGGATCTAAAGTGATGGCTCACATGCCTACTTTCCAAACTGCACAGGAATTCGGGAAACATGTTTTCGAATTATGGCCACAAGAAACAGGTAACACTCTTTCTAGTAGCAGACAACCAACAGATAGTGAATTGGCACTGATAAATTCAGGACAGACGACTAATTGGGTTGATTTGGTAACTGAATCTGCTATACAAACAAGTCATACTTTAGGGCTTACTGGGGGAACGGATAAAACTACTTATGATTTTTCTGTTGGATACTTAAATGAAGGCGGAAATACAATCCATTCTGGGTTTAAGAGATACACGATCAAAGGCGGAATGGAAAGTAAGATCAATGACAAAGTAAAAGTTGGCTTGACTTCTTACTATACCTTTAGTAAGCAAGCACTATCTTCTTTAGAAGTGTTACGCTCAGCATTTAGAGCCAGACCTACTGGAACTGTTTATACCAAAGATTTGCAAGGAACTGATGCTGCAGGAGATAAAGACTGGAATGGAATGGCCATATTTATGGGAATCAATGACAATCAGGTAATTAATCCTTTGATAGAAGCACAGCCTGAAAACTATCAAAGAGAACAAAGAACTTCTTCCTTACTGGCGAATGCATACATAGACTATGAACCGATTGAGGGATTGTCTTTTCGTACATCGATTTCGACTTCTATTTTAAATAGTCAAGATGGAGAATATAGAGGTAATTATACCAAATCTCAAAAGACCACAAGAGGCGCAAGGGCTAGTTTGCGAACGAACGGAACATCATCCTATACATTGGACAATATTTTGACGTATAAATTGGATGCTGGCGATCACAATATGACTGTGACGGGGCTTCAGAGTATATTCCAACAAAGAGATCAGTCTAGCAATACTGCAGCTCAGGATTTACCTTATAACTCACTTTGGTATGGTTTAGGGACAGGAAATGTAACAAGTTGGAGCACCGATTTAGTAGAAAGATCAATCCTGTCTTACATGGGGCGTATTAATTATACTTTTAAAGATAAATATTTACTTACTGTAACAGGTAGAACTGATGGTGCTTCACAGCTATCTGAAGGAAACAAGTGGCAGTTCTTCCCATCTGTGGCTTTGGCTTGGAGATTGGGTGATGAGGATTTCATTAAAAACACCAATCTTTTTTCTGATTTGAAATTGAGAGTGAGTTATGGTGAAGTGGGAAACGCTTCTTCAGTTGATCCTTATCGAACACAATCTACCATTGCACAAACCAATTATGCATTTGGAGGGTCAACTGCAAATGGATTTGCCATTAACAACCTTTCTAACAGAGATTTGGTTTGGGAAAGAAGTAAAGAGTTGAACTTAGGTTTAAACGTAGGGTTTGCTCAGAATAGAATCACCGCTTCTATTGAAATTTATAATAGAAAAACTGTTGATCTGATTTTGGGAGATAAGTTGCCAAATGCAACAGGTTTTACTGATGTAATTGCGAATGTAGGGGAAATTAAAAATGCTGGAGTAGAAATTCTGTTGAACACAGTGAATGTTGCGAAGCAAGA
>CAXBNB010000697.1:0-2821 GCA_963976505.1 uncultured Reichenbachiellaceae bacterium | reverse complement strand
GATATAATTCCTTGTGTCTGTGCCACCTTACCTAAGGTTGGTCCTATTACTACATCTTCTACAATGGTAGTAGGTGCAGGTAAAGCACCAGCTTTCAGAATATTAGCCATATCCTGAGCTTCTTCCAGTGTGAAGTTTCCAGTGATCTGAGAGCTTCCGTTAGGAATTTCTCCTTGCACATTAGGAGCAGAATACACATAGTTGTCAAGAACAATCGCTACTCTTCGGTTGATATTAGAAGCGGTAAGCTTTTTCCATTTTTTAGCTCCTGTGGCATTCATATTCATGCTGATCGAAGGAGATGACCTCTGATCGATATCCTGCCTGGCATCTGTAATTACTTCGCCAGTAAGAGGTGCTTTGCCTCCTCTACTGGCTTTGATGCTATACAATTCGAGTATTTCTTCGCTATCTCCAGGATCTTGGTTTTTCACAGGTTTGATAGCCCATAAAAATTTCATTGTAGCAGGAATAACAGATTTAACATCCTTCCTTTTCAATATCCTGTTGATTTGTGCTGTGTCCTTTAGGTTATAAAACAACCCACCAAACCTTTGATCAATAAGGCTGAAAAGAGGAGAAACCTGACTGTTGAATGCAGCAGAATCCAAAGAAGTACTGTCACTTTCAAGTTGTGAAGCCAAATCATTTTCAGTTGAATCGGTTGTATCTTCAAATAAATCCTCTACAGGATCACTTGTTTTATCATCTGAAGCAGTTGTGGATTTTTCCAGTGCAAGTTTGGCTTGCATTTCTTTTACCAGTAAATCATTGACAGCAGAAAGTGTCGCACCTATTTCGTTTACTTCGTTTACTTCCCAAAATTCTAATTTGGCGACACCTTGCAATAGTTTTCTAACCCTAGTAGGGTTGTCAACTCCCGGAAGTTCGATTTGAATGCGACCTGTACCAGGAAGACGCTGAATATTTGGTTGTGAAGTTCCAAACCTGTCTATCCTTGTCCTAAGGATATTGAAAGAACGATCTATCGCTCCATTTACTTCGTCATCGATTACCTCAAGTACTTCTTCGTCTGTTGACTTTAGGCTTATTTTGCCTTGATTTGCCTCTGTGGCAAAGATGTAACTCAGTTTTTCTTCTGGAGCTAATTTTTTGTAAGCATTGTAAAACTCATCCACAAAATCCAGTTGAGTTCCTTTGATTGTTGTTTTGGCGGTTTCGAGTGCCTGAAGGAAATTTTCATCCTGACTGTCTCCGCTTATTCCTCTTACGATTTCGATAGGAGAAACCTCAAGTGTCACATGCATTCCTCCTTGCAAATCCAGGCCAAGGTTCAATTCTGTTTTTTTAATTTCTTGATAGGTGAAATCAATTCCGAGAAAATTGTAAACTGGCTCTTTCCAAACAGAATCTAGATAAGCTTGTTTTTTCACAAAATCAGTATTGTTATTGATATCAGTGGCTGCAACTATGGCTTCCTTTTGTACCCTTCTCGATACGAATGTGAATGATAAATAATACAGACACAGTGCTGATATAATGACAGTAAGTAAGATTACTCCGCCTTTGTTTTTCATTTTATTGTAGATTAAAAAGTTTTGATTTGATAATATAAAAAAGTGCAAGTCCATTTATTAATGGATTGCAGTTGGTTGCAAAAAAAATATGGGTGTGAATTAGGGTGCGTTCGGTGCAATGATCCACCGGAACAGGATTTTCAGAAACTTCTCTGGAGTTTCTGAAATATATCTGAAAACTTCAGATTGAATGGTATTGTACTCAATGGTAAATACTTCTGTAAGTATTTCTTCGAGGTTGAAATTGAGTTGCAAAACAGGAGCTACAGCATCGAAGGATGATACCTGTGCTTCTGGTTGTTTGTCCTCTTGACTGTCTGATTGCTCGCACTTAGTTACAACAGGACATGTAACATAATTTTTCAACACAGGCACAGATACTATTGCCAATGCAATCACCACTCCCGTGATGATCAGCAGTGTTTTGTGTTTCAATATGTTTTGTAGCCTGTTCATAAAAGTTCACAAAAGTACCCATAAAAAAGTAAATTGCAAGAGAAATGCTTATTGAGCTTTAATGCTATCCATTTTTCCGCTAGGAATTATCAATAGAAATGAAAAAACTTCCTTTGGTTTCTGTATTATGCCTTTGTTACAATCACGAAAAATATGTTTCAAAAGCAATTCAGTCTGTACTAGACCAAACTTACTCTAATATAGAGTTGATCGTAGTAGATGATGCCAGTATCGATGGTAGCAAAGGTGAGATTGAACGAATATTGACAAATCAGCATTTCGTTTTTATTGATTTATCCGAGAATGTGGGCAATACCAGAGCCTTCAATAAGGCTTTTACTCAATCCAATGGCAAGTACATCATTGACTTGGCAGCAGATGACGTATTGGTAAAAGACAGAATTGAAAAACAGGTGGCTTTTTTTGAAAGCTGTAACGATAAAACAGGAGTAATATATTCTGATGTCACTTATATTGATGAAACAAGCAATCCGATAGGGCATCATTTTTCTGAAGGAAAGTACACCCCTTATGCTGGTGATATATATGAGGAATTGATAAAAAAATATTTCATTCCACCTCCTTCTATGATGATCAAAAGGGAAGTTTTAGAGGAGTTAGGGGGGTATGATGAAAACCTTGCGTATGAAGATTTTGATTTTTGGATACGGTCATCAAGAAATTGGCACTATGCATTTCAGACTGAGAGTCTTACACTCGTGCGAAGGCTTGAGGATTCACTTTCATCTAAAGCCTATTCAAAAAACGATAAGCAATTGCACAGCACCTATTTGGTATGTGAAAAGATTAAGTGACATCAGAATATA
>CAXBNB010000696.1:0-2829 GCA_963976505.1 uncultured Reichenbachiellaceae bacterium | reverse complement strand
ATGTGAATGCCTTTGTTCTCAACCAAACCAGACCCTTGAGCCATCGCTATATCAGTAGGAACTGTTACCAAAGTAGTAGTATTATCGTTTACTGAGAATGCTTGTGACCAGCCTGCAAGTGGAATAGAAACAACACCACCAGTAGAGTCTCTGGCACTTATATATATTTCTAACTTGATTTCTGAGGTTGCATGGTTTTCCATAAAACCAAACCAAAAATCCGTTCCTTCAGTTGTAATGTCTTGAGAGTAAATCTTACATGGAATAGCAAAGATTAGAAGATTTCTATAATGGTTTAATTTTTAAATATACCCTATCGAATGATATGACAGATCAAATTCCATAAAATAATCAATCTCAATCACGATTGATATCATGTTTTTATAATTTTACTCCCAAAAACAATTTAGTATTCTGAGATATGTTCAAAAAAATTTTATTCCTATTAGTTGCCAGTTGTTTCCTCTTTTCCTGTAACAAAAACACTGATTACATGGTGATCATCCATACTTCTTTTGGAGACATGAAAGCCATATTGTACGACGAAACACCACTACACAAAGAAAATTTCCTAAAATTAGCAAAATCGGGAAGGTTCGATAGTACTACATTTCATCGTGTGATCAAAAACTTCATGATCCAAGGAGGAGATATTGACGCTAAAGAAGGCACAAGAAATAGCGACAGAATCGATGCTGAGATTGTTGATAAATTCTACCATGAAAAAGGTGCGTTATCAGCGGCAAGGCAAGGTGATCGATCTAACCCTGAAAAAAAATCCAGTTGGTGTCAGTTTTATGTTGTTCATGGAAATACATTTACTGAAGCTCAGTTGGAGCAGCTTACCATTGACCATAAGGTGTTAAATCAGGCCGTAAATCAGTTAATCCAATACGAGAGTCATGCTGACTTAAAAAACAAACTGTTGGAGCTTCAACGAAAGGGAGACCAAGAAGGAATGCAAAAATTATTCAATGACTGTATAGACTTAGCTGAAAAAGAACTGAACGTTGAAATCAGAAAGAAAAGCCTTAACCCTGAACAAATAAAAATTTATACCTCTACCGGAGGTGCGCCTCACCTTGACAATGACTACACAGTGTTCGGGAAGGTAGTCGAAGGACTAGAGGTAGTTGACAAAATTGCTGAACAAAGAACCGGAGGGCGCGATAAACCTATTGAGGATGTGTTTTTGACTATGGAAGTGGTGGAAGTAAAGAAAAAAGAAATCACAGAAAAATACGGGTATAAATATGCTGAGTAGGCACATATCCAGATAAGAGCATAAAAAAACACAACTCAAATGGGTTGTGTTTTTTTATGCTTATGCCTTAAGATTATTTCATCTGCATGTTGATTTGCTTCTGCGAATAACCTGATGGAGCCTTGAACAGTGAATCCGAAAAACTCTCCTGATTGATGCTTTCTACCACATTTTCATTGTCTGCAGATGCATTTTTAAAAGAAACTGTTTTTACAGGAATTCCTTCTTTAAATACAGGGCTAGAATCATCAAATCCGATTTGAGAAAATGACCCTCCAGTAGGTAAAAAAGTAGCTATCTCACTCAAGTTGGTTTTAAAATAGGTCATCAGTTTATCCATTACCTGAAATTTATCCTGCGCTATTCCTATTGATTTAAAAGAAGCAATATACATCTCAGTAGCTTTCACTCCTTCTGAACTGCCTTCATACTTTTGGGTATTCCACTTTCCTATTTTAGATGCTGACCCCACAGCCTTGAAGTCCATTGGTGAAGCATCATTATTCATAAATTTACCCAGCTTTTTTTGCTGTTCCTCAGACATACTTGCTGCAAATTGCTTCATCATCATTACCATCATTTGAATTTGCTGTTTCAGTTGCTGCATTGCGGCTTTATCAAAATAGTAATATTCCTTTTTGGCATGATCAACATAGGTGAATTCCTCCTTTGAGGCATTGAAAATAAAAGAACTGTTGTCTTTACCGCCTGTATTTTCTATTGCCACACTGTTTTCCGTCATGTAAATGATGGTGTTTGAAACCGATCCACTGGAAACATCTTTGGTTTTTGATACGATTTTTACCCCATCAGCAGCCATGGTAGGCATATTCATTCCAACAAACCCAACCAATAAAATTAAGATTATCTTCTTCATATTTTAGTTTCTGTTTTTTTTATATTTAGTCCTAACCAAATATCGTTCCTATTTATTTTACAATACAACAGTTTCAAACGTGGTAAAAGTATTTTCAGGTATAGATTCTAATACTTTTATATCTGTCACCTCTCTTTTTCCCCTATTTCCTGAGAGTAAAATCTTCCCATACTGTTTATAATCTTCCCATGGCAGCACAAAATTAGCCTCTGGTTCTGCATGAGTTCTGTAGAACGCCCATTGACAAACCAAATTGGTCTCAGGATCAATCCAAACCTCGTAATAATTTTCTGGTGTTACCCCTACATCCTTAAACACCAACTCCAAAATATGGGCTTGTTTGCCCGTAAGGGTTGTATCCTCCTTGAGATATGAAAGAGTCACTCCCGAATCTTTAAGTTTAAATGGCATCACCAACCAATAGGAGTCGTTGATCCAGACATCTTTTCCTTTGGTCAAGTATTTAGTCAAAGAATCAGTATTTGTCAATTCTTGTCCACCTTTCATCACCTTGCCCTTGAGGTCGTGAATGTTTACGATGATTTTAAGGTCTTCTTTCAAAAAGTCTATCCTTACATCACCTTTCCATTTATCCCATACCAGCGTTCTAGCGTTAAAGAAGTTCCATGAAAGGTATCTTGTTTCATCCCAGGCCTTCCTACCGCCCATTGCTTCCATTGCCTTGTCT
>CAXBNB010000695.1:0-2841 GCA_963976505.1 uncultured Reichenbachiellaceae bacterium | reverse complement strand
TTGTGTATAACATCTAAAGTCTCCAATAGGAATAGAAAATATGATACTTAAGAAATGTAAAGATTTTTGATCCAAGGCTCGAATCTTTTTAGCTTCTTCAATGATAACCTGATCACCATAATATTTCATGATTTTCCGCAAATCTGAAAGCTTACCTCTTGTAATTACTCTTTCAATTACAAACCTACAGTTGCGCTCAAAATCCAGCAAACTTTGATCTACATCCCAAAATATTTCTTTGGATAAATCCATAATTCAAATGTAGTGATATTAATGTGATTTGACTCAAAGAGGCTTAGGATTCTAAATTGACACTGGTTAGTTTTTCTAATCTTAAATAATTGTATTCTATTTGTGCATCACAAACCAATACGCATGATCACAATCATTTCAGGAACAAACCGAAAAAACTCAGTATCAAAGAAGATAGCTCACTTATATCAAATGATTCTAGAATCCAAGGGACAAGAAACAGAGGTGATTTATCTTGAAGACATGCCCGATGACTTTATAGCTTCTGCACTTTACGAAAATTCTGGCTCCAATCAGGAATTCAATGACTTAAGGAAAAAGATGTTTCAGAGTCAAAAAATGGTATTTATAGTACCTGAATACAATGGTAGTTTCCCAGGGGTACTCAAAACTTTTATCGATGGATTGAAATTTCCAGAGACCTTTTCTAATAAAAAATGTGCCTTGGTTGGATTGTCTTCCGGGGTGCAGGGAGGTGGTTTGGCGCTGAGCCATCTTACCGACATTTTCAACTATTGCGGGACGCATGTGCTTGCAATGAAGCCCAAACTAGCCCATATAGAAGAAAATTTGACTGAAAATAACCTTAGTAACCTTTATAACCAACTATTGGAGGAACAAGCGGATAAGTTTATAGCGTTTTAATAGTAATGTGTATGTTTTGGGTTACTGCACCACTTTCGCAAAGATTTCTACGGGATCTGAAAAATAGACAGATTTGAAAAAGGATTCAGAGATTTGCTTTATCCAACCTCCCTTTGATATTATTTATATCAGCATCTAAGCGATCTAAAATTTCAAATACTCCATCGTAGAATAGATTATTTTCCTCTTTCATCTCACCAAAACCTTTTGATAGATTACTTGCCCAATCCTTGAAATATTCGAATTTGGCATTCGTCATCGCCTGATGTCTTCGAAACTCCTTTTTTAAATCCTTGATTTCATTCATAGTATAAATATAATATTATTCTACTACTCATTTAAGAAAAAGTTTAAAATTGACCTTGTTATTCTCGATAGTAGATTGCTTATTCAAGCCAAATAGACTCTAATCAAGCATTATGAATGAATACGTACAGCGATATTTATCAGCTGAATTGAAGGGTAGAACTGTTCATTCATTTTCAACTATTGCGGGACGCATGTGCTTGCAATGAAGCCCAAGCTATCCCGCATAGAAGAAAATTTGACAGAAAATAGTCTTAGCAAACTCTATAACCAACTACTAGAAGAACAAGCAGATAAGTTTATTGCGTTTTAATTATTGTTATGTCCATATCAACCAAAAGGTTCATAATATGGAATTAGACAATTAGTCTACATTGTCATGTAAAAACCTGTTGTTACCCAATAATTCATCATCGTCATTGAGGTTGAACCTCGAAATCAGACGCTCAGAAGCTGCTGGAACAGTCTGAAAATCGATGCTTTTACGTTGGTATGCAGGTATTTCCAATTTTTCTTTAAAACTTGCTACATCAAGTGACTGATCGTCTTTCATGCCTTGAAGTTTTTGTCTTCTGATTTCTGATTGCTCCATCAAAGTAACTTTACGCGATGGCTTATGTGCCATACCTACCAGTTCTTCCAATGGTGCATCTTCATCAATTTCCTCTTTTTCGTATTCGAGACCAAAAGAGGTTTCAAAATCAAATTCAGAAATTTCTTTTTGTTTTTCAGGAAGATCAAACTCAAACAGTGATTGCTGTCTGTTTTCCATTCTTTGCTTTTTCTCCAAATCCTCCTGTTCTACTTCCCTTTGAATTTCCTCTTTGTACTTATTGATCTGCATCTTTGATTCTAGGTCGAAAACTCTTTTTGAAGGCTCACTTTCTGACACAGGTTCAGCCATTGGTTGTCCTTGATCAAGTGGTATGGTCGACCTTTCTTCTGCAAATCCAGTAGCAATAATCGTTACTCTAATGCTTTCCCCTAATTCTGAATCAACACCGTGACCAAATATCACTTCAGCATCATCACCTGCAATTTCTTGCATAAAATCTGTGATTTCTGTCAATTCATCCATTTGGAGCTCAGCTTGATCTCCTGAAATAATTGACAATAAGATTTTGTCAGCTCCAGCTATATTTTGATTGTTGAGAAGAGGTGAATTAATCGCTTCTTCTGCTGCCCTACGTGCTCTGTTTTCGCCAGTCGTTTTAGCTGAACCCATTACAGCAGCACCAGAGTTTTTCATTACCGTTTTCACATCTTCAAAATCGACGTTTACATAACCCGGTACTGTAATGATCTCTGCAATACCTTTAGCGGCAGTTGTCAACACATTGTCTGCCTGACCGAAGGCCTGGCTTACAGATAGATTACCAAATGCCTCAGTCAACTTATCATTTAAGATGACAAGTACAGTATCACAATTTTCTTTTAAAGCTTGAACCCCTTCTAGGGCCTGCTTCATTTTCTTTTTTCCTTCAAACTTAAATGGCATGGTCACAATCCCCACAGTGAGGATATCCAACTCTCTAGCCACCTGAGCTATAATAGGTGCTGCACCAGTACCGGTACCACCACCCATTCCTGCTGTTACAAAGATCATTTTCGTGTCTTCGTGCAACATATTTCTAATGT
>CAXBNB010000694.1:0-2843 GCA_963976505.1 uncultured Reichenbachiellaceae bacterium | reverse complement strand
AAAGCTTTTAATTTAGGATGGAAATGACTCAGAGTTTAGGTAGAAAAATTACACCTGGAATTTATTTGATCATAGATCCATCTATGGATGAGTTGCTGTTGTTGAAAAAATTGACACTTTGCTTAAAGGAGGGAGTTGCAGCAGTGCAGATTTGGGATAATTTTAATGAAGGACAAAATATAATCGAGTTTATCCGTAAAGTATGTGAACTCTCACATGCTGAAAATACTCCTGTATTAATAAATAACAAGTGGGAATTGATCAATAAAACCGAGTTGGATGGAGTACATTTTGATGAAATTCCTGACAATTATCCTGAAGTGGTAAAAAGTACTATACGCCCCTATATAATTGGAATTACCTGTAATAACGACTTGACCATAGTGAGCTGGGCAAATAAGAATAAACTCGACTATGTTTCCTTTTGCTCTATGTTCCCTTCAGATACAGCCAATAGTTGCGAAATAGTGAGGTTTGATACAGTACAACAAGCATCTGACCACTATTCGATACCTATTTTTTTAGCAGGAGGTATCAAACCCGAAAATATGGATCAATTAGAAAAACTTGATTACACAGGTATTGCGATTGTTTCGGGGATTATGAGTTCTGAAAAGCCCAATGAATCGATAAAAAAGTATCAAGATAAATTAAATAAAAAATGAAAATAGAAACAATAAATAAACTCTGCTGTCCCTTTGATAAAGCAGATCTTATATTGACGGAAATAGAAAAAACGGCTAGTGGAGATGTATTAGAAGGTTTTTTTGTTTGTAAAAGTTGCAATCGATTGTACCCAATAGTAAAAGGCATACCGATAATGAGTCCTGACGAATACCGTGAGTTTAAACTTGAAAAGCCGTTGCTTGAAAGGTGGCAAAAACATTTAAAAGGGAAGGCCTTTGAAAATTTTAGACTGGCGTCATCCTAGTAAGCAAAAACATGCTATTTTAAATTCAAGACCATTTTCAGAATCATTCTGAAAATGGTCTTGAATTGTCGATTACCAAAGCAATGCGTACAGCGCCACCACAATAATACTTACTGCAAAAGCAGTAATGTTAAACACTGGGCTTGTATCGAACAGGCCTTTAGTCAATGCAATACCTTTTTCATTTTCAGCTCCTTTGCCATCTTTGTAGCTTATCAGAGCGATTACCAGCATGGTGAGTAGGCAAGTCAATCCCATTTGATGTAGAAAAGGGATGTCGACGAAAACGGCAGATTCTATCCACCCTTTTGGTCCTACCTTAAAATACATAGCAATCGGAATGGAAAGGATAGCACCCCAGATGGCACCTTTGTTTGTCGCTTTCTTCCAAAACAATCCCAATATAAATACTGCCAATATACCTGGGCTTACTATGCCTGTATATTCCTGGATGAACTGAAAGGCCTGGTCTATGCCACCTAGTAATGGAGCCATTATACAAGCTATGACCAACGCTACACCAGCAGATATTCTTCCTACGTTTACAGTTGTTTTTTCGGATGCATTTTTATTGATGTGTTGCTTGTAGATGTCCATGGTGAAAATCGTGGAGGTAGAGTTGAGCATCGAGGCGAGAGATGACACAATAGCGGCAGTCAATGCGGCAAAAGCCACTCCTTTGAGGCCTGGAGGCAAAAGCTGTAGCAACCAAGGATAAGCTTTGTCAGATTCTCCTGATGAAGGGATGTTGACTTGTCCTAAGTCTCCCAGACGTGCCATGATTTCCGGATCATTGACCATCACATAAGCGGCAATGCCCGGCACCACCACTATAAATGGAATCAACAACTTAAGTGAGGCAGCCAGTACAATACCTTTTTGCGCTTCTTTGAGTGACTTAGCCGCCAGCGTTCGCTGGATGATGTATTGGTTAAAGCCCCAGTAGTAGAGGTTTGCCACCCATAGACCACCTACCAGTACCCAGATTCCAGGTAAGTTGTTGTATTCCGGATTGGACTCGTCCAATATCATGTGAAACCGCTCTGGTACAGCTTCTAGCACCTGATTGAATCCTGCCATCATTCCTGCACCGTTGGAGAGTGTATCCAACGCGAGGTAGGTTGTAAACAAGCCTCCTAGCACCAAAAATACCACTTGAACCACATCAGTCCACGCAACAGCTGATAGCCCACCATAGAGCGAATATGCCGCCGCAAACAATCCTAGACCCATCACGCCATACACCATTGGTACGCCCATGATGGTTTCCAGTGCCAAAGCACCTAGGTACATCACTGAGCTGAGGTTGACAAATACATACAAACCTATCCAAAAGACAGCCAAGATGGTTTTCAGTTGTGTGCTGTATCTTTTTTCAACAAACTCCGGGATGGTGTAGAGCCCTTTTTCTATGAAAATGGGTAAAAAATACTTGCCGACGATCAATAGCGTAATGGCTGCCATCCATTCGTAAGATGCTATGGCCAGTCCGCTTGCAAATCCTGATCCAGACATCCCAATAAACTGTTCTGCAGAGATATTGGCTGCAATCAATGAAGCACCAATGGCCCACCAAGGCAAAGACTTACTGGCAAGGAAGTAATCTTCGGAAGTTTTCTCTCCTTTTCTGGATACCCACAGACCAATCCCAAGGATCAGTGCAGCATACCCAGCAAAGATGATATAATCTATGGTTGCAAAATTCATAAGTGTTTGTGTAGTTAAGTTTCGTTTAACCTCAAATATTAGGTAAAAAAACTAATAATCCTACACGCAATGAATTCAAATCGTTTACAATCGTAATGTTTGCTTTTTAAAAAAGTAAAATCCTGAGACAGACCATAAAGATGATTAAAAATCCACTATCGTCACCTCTGCGGAAGCAGGTCTCATAGCAAATGGATGCAATTAT
>CAXBNB010000693.1:0-2851 GCA_963976505.1 uncultured Reichenbachiellaceae bacterium | reverse complement strand
ATGTTGTGTTTTTCTTTTTAAACCATCAGCAATTAATGTAAGCTGAGATTTTTCTAAAAAACCTTTTTTAACCACATTGAAGTTGAGTGCTTTTGTTTTTTCTGCAGATAAATTTGCTCTACGCCCGGCTAAAATTGAATTTTCCTCTTGATTGTTAATGTGCTCCTCTACAAAACTCCTGTGAGGAACACAGTCAGCATCAATAAATATCAGATAGTTGCTAGCTGATGCGATAACGGCCTTATTCAAGATTTCATTTTTTCTCCATCCATTATCTTCATGCCATACATGAGTAACCAAAAACGAAACAGAATCAATCAGTTTTTTCAATTCTACCACCACGTCTTCACGAGAGCCGTCATCAGCAATTATCACCTCAAAATTCTTATTCGTCTGCCTTTCTAAGCCGGCAAAAACCAAACTCAGAAAATCAATCTTGTTGTAAAAAGCAATTATCAAGCTGGCTTCAATCATTATCTTTCAATATTTCTTTATACACCTGTAGAGTGTGTTTTGCTGTTTCTTTTTTTTCAAATTTCAGCACGAATTTCGCTGCATTGGTAACTAATTTATTAGCCAATTCGTGATCATTTATCAAATTAATGACATGATCACTCAATGTCATAAAATCCTTTACTTTGGCTGAAAGCCCGGTATTTCCATCAATTACAATTTCTGGAATACCACCAGCCTCAGTTGCTACAATAGGTACTCCGGATGCCATAGCATCCAATAGACTTGTCCCTAATCCTTCTGTCTTTGAAGTCATTAGAAACACATCCAGTTCCGGCAATACTTCAGGAATGTTATTGACAAAACCTGTGAAAATAATCTTTTCAGTCAGACATTTTTCTTCAATATATTCCTTCAGTTCCTGCAATAAAGGGCCAGTACCAAAAATAAAAAAGCAAACATTCTTCTGTCTCGTTAAAACCTCTTCTGCCGTATTCACAAACGTGAAATAATCCTTATGATCGGCTATTGCAGATGTGTTGCCAATAAGCTTTGTTTGCTCATCTAGATTGTATTTCTTTCTTAACGAATTTTGCTTGGAAGATTGACTAAATTTTTCCAGATCTATACCGCTATAAACTGTTCTACAAATGCCCTTGTTGTCAATACTCTTCTCGACTATTTCTTTGATTTTATCCGAAACACACAGAATTCTTTTGATTGATGGGTGATTGTATTTCCATCTACTGAAAATATTACTCTTCAATGGGAAATCCACTCGCCTACTCAAAATCAATTTTGAATTATTGCCCAATGCGGCAGACAGCACCCCTACTCCATGCGACCCTGATCCATGTATGTGCACCAAATCAATGTGATAAGTTCTACAATACTTCAATACCTTTATCGCAGACAGAATATCAAAAGAGTTTTTAAATCCAGCCTCTTGAAATGACCAACCTTGATTTATACAATATTGGCTAAAAGCAGAATCCTTTTTGCAAATGACATGGCAATCCACCTCTTGATTTTTCAATTCGCCGATGAGGTAAGCTATTTGCTGCTCTCCCCCTCTCCAGGATTTTTCAGAACTAAGGTGAAGTACTCTCAATTTTCAATTATTTTATTTTTCGAGCGATTAATCTGAAACTGGATTTATAGGCTATATCATCAATAAGTGAATGCTCCACCTTGGTTGTAGTAGCCTTGGCCTTTTTATCATTTCCAGTATAAAGTACCTCAAACCCATACTCCTTTTCCAAAAGCCTTTTAAGCTTACTAGGACTGTAATAAAACAAGTGATGCCAGGTATCATAATGTTTACCAAGACTCTTTTTTAATCCCAATTTTTCCATAACAGTTTTGAGTCTATTAGAAAAAGAATCAATATTGGGACAAGCGATGTACAGCAGCCCATTCTCATTGAGAAGCTCAACTATCTTATCAAGATAAGCTCCCGGATTTTTAGGATGCTCCAATACATGATTTAGGTAAATACATGAATACTTTTTATTTGGCTTCAACTTTGTAAAATCACCGTGATAGATATTTGTATTTAATTTTTTAGACAATTCCTGAGTATATTCTTCGCCAACCTCATAACCTTCTGCATTCCAACCTCTATCCAAACCGACTTTTACATCCAGTCCATTTCCACAACCCACACACAATAAATTTTCAGGCTGTATGTAACTTTCAATTTGCTTGAAATTATATTCATGAACAAGCTCTCTAGGCTTGACCTTTTCTCCATACCTATGGTGTTTTGAGTCCTCCCTTTGATATTGTGCATAAAATGCTGCGAGGTAGTCGTCGGTATATTGAGGATTCATAAATTCAATATGACAACCCTGACATATAGAAATATGTATCCCATTAAAATCCTTCTTATGATCTTTGACATCTCCCGAATGACATAACGGGCATTGATCTAATTTTTGGTCAAATTGAAGTTCTATCAAGATCGAAGTATTTGCTTAAGTTTAACATATTTCAAAAAACGGTAATAACTGTTCAATACACTAATGACAAACCCAAAATAGCCATCTAAAAACCCCAATTTAAAAAAATAGGTTTTTAAGAAAATCCAAAATGGATATAAAATCAGATGAACAATTACAGTTGCGTTTTTGCCTTTAAGGGCCTTTTCTTCAGCACTAATGGATGAAAATTTATTAATCTGGCCAATGTGTTGTTCTATTGAATGGTAAGAATAATGTAAAATATCCTCCTTGCAATCTTGAACAGTAGCATCCGAATTCATCCTTACTAAGTCATGAGGATTAGTTCCTCCCCACTGTCCTTTATTCTTATTCCACAGTCTAATTCGCCTGTCAGGATACCAGCCACAATGCCTGATCCACTGGCCACAATAAGAAGTCAGCCTATGAAACGAATA
>CAXBNB010000692.1:0-2857 GCA_963976505.1 uncultured Reichenbachiellaceae bacterium | reverse complement strand
CCCGAAACTTGCGAATTACTTTCACCAAGTTATCTCTCTTTGTCCTATTATTTTTCCACTCGTTAATCATAAAAAAAGCCCACCTTCTATTGACAAGAAAGCAGGCCTATTTCAAAATATTGTAAGCTATATGCGTTTATTATTCTCTATAGCTGTCGAACTTTGACTTCTTTTTAACCCTTGGAAATACATTGTCTTCCAAGTTGATGTCTGCAGTTTCCTTATCAGGATCAATTACGATATTCACCACTTCTTTCTCTTTGGCAAAAACCTTGGTTACCTGCTGCTCATTTTTTCTCCAGACTTCTGCAGGGATAAATTCTCTTTCTGTGGTACCATCTTCAAATGTCCACTCAATAATGATTGGCATCACCAATCCTCCATTGTTTTTGAAAGTCAATTCGTAAAAGTTACGATCCGCATTGGCCAGTTTAATTTGATCATCATCAAGCTTATTTCTAAACTCCCTATACTCCGAATTAGATGTGTTTTTGAAGGTAAATTTCTGAGCTTCATCTCCGAATGAATTCTCATCTACTTGCGACTCACCTGAGGATACTCTAGAATTTCTTGATCTCCTAGGCTTGTTTTCCAATTGACTATCAGGTACATCCATTTTATACCATTTCACTTTATCCAGAGCAATATCTACATTATCTGTAGTGTAAAACCACCCTCTCCAAAACCAATCCAAATCTACCGCTGACGCATCTTCCATTGTTCTAAAAAAGTCCCCAGGACTAGGTCTTTTAAAGGCCCACCTTTCGGCATAGGTTTTAAAGGCATAGTCAAATAACTCAGGCCCCATAACAGTCTCTCTCAAGATATTTAATGCTGCGGCAGGCTTGCCATAAGCATTGTTGCCCAATTGCAATATTTGCTCAGAATTCGTCATGATAGGTCTCATTCCTTCTGGATTCCCTTTCATATAGTTCACAATCAAATCTGCCCTACCTCTTGATTTCGGCTTCTCTGGATAATACCTTGTTTCTGTCAATGACTGAACAAAAGTATCCAATCCCTCATCCATCCAAGCCCATTGTCTTTCATCAGAGTTGATAATCATAGGGAAATAATTGTGGCCTACTTCGTGGATAATTACCCCAATCATACCCCATTTGGTAGCATCGGAATACACCCCTTCGTCATTGGGCCTGCCATAGTTGAAGCAGATCATCGGATATTCCATACCAATCGATGCGGTATGAACCGATATAGCTACTGGATAAGGATAGTCAATTGTATGCTTTGAATAGGTAATCAACGTGTTGGCAACAGCTTTAGTAGATTCCAATTCCCAAAGTGGATTTCCCTCCTTTGGATAATAGGACATAGCCAATGGTGCTTTTGTACTTAACTGTACTGCTTGAGCATCCCAAATAAATTTTCTCGAACAAGCGAATGCAAAGTCACGCACATTATCTGCATGAAATTCCCAAGTTTTAGTATTGGCACTTTTGTTTTTTTCGTTGGCAATTGCTTCGGCTTGAGTTCGAATCATGACTGGTTTGTCAAATGTCTTTTTAGCCAATTCGAATCTTTCTATTTCCTGAGCTGACAATACTTCTTTGGAGTTTTGTAACCAGCCTGTAGCTCCCACCATAAAAGCTTCAGGTACAGTCAATTTCACTTTATAATCTCCAAACTCCAATGCAAATTCTCCAGTTCCTAAAAACTGCTTATTCTGCCATCCTTCCAAATCATCGTAAGGAGCCATTCTTGGAAACCATTGTGCAATGGCATACAAGTAGTTGTCGTCTTTCGGGAAATATTCATACCCTGACCTGCCACCGAGTGTCATTCTATCTTGGATATTGAAATTCCATGCTACAGTGAATGAAAAGCTTTCCCCAGACTTAAGCGATGCAGGTAAATCAACCCTCATCATTGTTTTGTTGATGGTTTTTGAAAGTGCCTTTCCTTCAGCTGTAGTCACCGACGTAATATTGAAACCACCTTCAAAATCAAATTCTTTGGTAATACTTTGAAGACCCATGCCACTCACCTTTTCTTGCATGCCTCTTGTTTCTGTCAAATCTGCATCCGAGCCTGATGCCCTTTTGTTCTGGTCTAACTGGAGCCATAGGTAATCCAAATCATCGGGAGAATTATTGTAATAGGTGATCGTCTCTACCCCTGTAATAGACTGGTTGTTGTCATTCAAACTTGCTTCTATTACATAGTCAACCTTTTGTTGCCAGTAGTCTCTCCCAGGAGCTCCTGATGCCGTCCTGTACGTGTTAGGTGTTGGCAATATGGTTTCCAATTGCTCAAATTTTTGCCCCCATTTGTCTTGTGCATTTCCCAGATATGGAAGTCCCAGCACCACAATAATCAATAACTTTTTCACTTATTTCAATTTTTAATAATTAGACCTAAAACACCAACTCACTCACCCAAGTTTCATTACTGTGTTTTTTTTTGTATTTATACTCATTTATTTACTATTCAAAATATATATTCTACCAAAATTTGGTTTCAATCATTAAAATGATTGCTACTCCGGCCACAGCAGAAGAAATTATCAAATTCCAATCCCTTCGGTTTCTACCCATTATGCCAGTGACAATAAAAGCCAAGAATAAGGTGACCAACACAATAATTATTTGCCCCAATTCCAAGCCTAGATTGAAAGCAAACAACTGTGTAATTAAATCGGAGTTTTTACCCAACATACTTTTCAGGTAATTGGAAAAGCCCATGCCATGTATAAGTCCGAAAGCCAGCGCAAAGAAATAATTTAAATAGCTATTTTTATCATTCGACTGTAGATTTCCTTTTGAAATATTGGTAACAGCAGTGATGAATATAGTGACCGGAATGAGAAACTCTATGAGGGATTTGTTGACTTCTATAA
>CAXBNB010000691.1:0-2860 GCA_963976505.1 uncultured Reichenbachiellaceae bacterium | reverse complement strand
TTTATGAAAGTGAAGATTTGACACATCCATTTTTAACTCACTATATAGATGACATCTAATCCGTTTGCCTCAGAGGCTTGTTGGTTACAAAACCAACAAGGGCGGGATTTCATTCATTCCCTTAAATTAGTATGTATTTCTTCTTGGATATAAGTACAACTACTTCTTCCTTTGTTGCAAACAATCTCGCACTAAATCAATACCCACCGCTGTACTTTCTCACAAACCACTCGGTGGATAGCAAGATCAGGACAAGGAAAAACAGCCATTTTAGATTGATCATGGCGAAGAAATCTTCGGTGGAGTGCATGATTCCTTTTGAATCCAACTTTGCCAGATCAGCGCTGAGTTGACCCAAGCCTTCACGGGTGTAAAAACTCCCTTCAGTATTTTCAGCTATTTGTCGCAGCAAAGAGAAATTTGCCTTTTGATCCAGCAGTTCGAGTTGGAGTTTTTTTACTGTAAACCTTCCCCTCACCTTTTCAGTCTGACCGTTTCTGTCTGTGGTGGCTTCATAAGTATAAATACCCTGATCAAGTCCTGAAACCTGAAATGTAGTATTTGACATGGACGGAATAAACGAGTATTCCGATACACTACCAGCATCATCAGACACTTTTATGGAAATAGTGTTCCCATATATCCTTTCGTAGGAGTCATTGTAGGTTTCAGTTTCGAAGGAAACAGGCTCGTTATCAAAGTACTCATCCTGAGTGGTAAATATTCTAAATTTTCGCTTGTCTTCTTTAGTGCTCAGGTATTGAACAAGCTTCAAGAAGACATCATCAAATGCTTTGGTGTTTTCATTTGAAGCATACTCCTGAAGCCGCCATTGCCAAATCCCATCTGCCAATAGGTAGGCAGTTTTCACGCCATCCGCACTGAGCATATAAAGCAAAGGCTTATCGGTGGTGATACTCCCCACTTTTTGATACAGCAGCACGTCAGCATTCGGACTCAATTGCAAATCACCATAAGGCACATTCAATGTAGGAAATTGACTGAATACATCATTGAATTCTGTATTGATTTTAAATTTTGAAAATGAATTGTTCAACACCGGAGCTACTTCATCTCTTTGGTTTCTTATAGATTTGAAATCAAACGATCCATCTTCCGTCGATAGTTTATCTACATTTGATTGCTGCCCTATCACATTCAACACAGGCACTTTCTTAGTTTTAAATTCAGCCACATATTTAGCCAACCGATTGTACCGATCGCCTGCTTGATGTGCTATTACCAAATCATATTTATCTTCCTTGAGCTCATTCGATCCAGGAATGAATACCTGAAAATCGTAATTTTCATTGGACTCTATCACCGACCTAAAAGCTTTGATGTCTGGGTGTGGTGCTGGTGCGATGAGGAGTATCTTTTGTTTTCCATCTATCACATCAATAAAAACATCCTTTCGGTTGTTTTCAATAATCTCCTCCCCCTGCAGCTCGACTTGCACCGTGTAGTGCTGAACCCCATTTTGTTCTGCTGTAAGCTTGAATTCGATTTTAGTCAACCCATTCTCACTGTCAAAAGCAATCACTTCTGAAGCCACAATACGACCTCCTTTTTTCACCATCACTTTAGCAGACTCACCTTTAAATCCAGAGTTGGCTACCTCTGCCACCAATGGAAATTTATTTCCTTGATAGGCGATTTTGTTGTACAGCACATTTTTCAACACGACATCTTCCTGACTGGTGGTGTCTCCTACTCCGATAGTAGAGATCTTATAGCTGTAAGGAAAGTAACCAGGTGAAATACCGCGGTTGTAATTTCCATCCGAAACCAACACAACAGAAGCAAGGTTTTTACCATCGTAGAGTATTTCCAGCTCTTTGAACATGGCATTCAGGTCAGTAGTCTTTTGATCGAATGCTATATCCGACAATAAAACATTGCTTTGATTCAAACTTCTTACCTGAGTAGCAAAACCACTGGCGTTTGAGGCCGCAACCAAATCAGATACTTCTGCCATCAACTGCACCCTCTGCACACTGTCTAATGAATTTGTAATAGACAGAGAGTTGTCAATCACAATGACCAATTCAGGTTTTTCTACCTCAGAAATCAATTGCTTCAGCAAAGGATTTAGAAGGAGAAATAGAATGAAACTGACTGCTGCGAAACGCAATATAGCCAGAGTCCTGTTGACGCCAGCTCCCCATGAATATTTTTTGCTATATAAAATATAGGCATAGATTACCCCGATCAACAGGCAACCTAAAATAAACCAGGAAGGGTAATCAAATTGTAATTCTGGCATTGAAAGTATTAAATTCTATCTGGTTAAGGTTTGTAAAACCATTGTCTTTTTAACCAACATTTATTGCAAGTTGACTAAAACTGGTAAACCCGATTAACAATCAAGTAAGCAAAGCTCCATCTACATGGATGACCTGTCCTGAGATGTAAGAAGACATATCAGAAGCAAGAAATACGCAGCAATTCGCTACTTCTTCCGGCTGTCCACCACGCTTCATCGGTATGGCATCTCTCCACGATTGTACAGTCTTAGGATCAAGTACTTCGGTCATTTCTGTTTCTATAAAACCAGGAGCAACAGCATTGCACCTTACGTTTCTAGAGCCTAATTCCAAAGCCACAGATTTAGTCAATCCTATAATTCCTGCTTTTGAGGCAGCATAGTTGGCTTGTCCCGCATTTCCCTTCACTCCTACTACAGATGTAATGTTGATGATTGAGCCTACCTTTTGTTTCATAAAATTTCTTGAAACTGCTTTCACTGTATTGAAACAAGATTTCAAATTAACATTGATTACATCATCCCACATGTCCTCAGTCATTCTCATGATCAAGTTGTCTTTTGTAATCCCTGCGTTATTCACTAAAACATTTA
>CAXBNB010000690.1:0-2864 GCA_963976505.1 uncultured Reichenbachiellaceae bacterium | reverse complement strand
AGGGACGCAAATATCAGGTTTTCTAAATGTGGTTGCGGATGACATGAAAGGTATGCAGTTGTCCGGATTCAACAACATCTCTAAAAACACCGCTGGCAGTCAAATTACTGGATTTATAAATATCACATCGAAAAAAATGCAAGGATTGCAATTGGCAGGCTTCACTAATATCGCCACCAACGTGGATGGTGCTCAGGTTTCAGGATTTTATAATAGGGCCAAGGAAATGGACGGGTTTCAATTGGCAGGGTTTGTAAACCATGCTAAAACCGTTAAAGGCATCCAGCTATCAGTAGTCAATATTGCAGACTCTGTAGCATCTGGTGCTACCATTGGACTCTTCAATTTTGTAAGAAAAGGCCTTCACCAGTTGTCATTAAGTTACAATGATGTCACCGATGTTAACCTTGATTTTAGAGGCGGTACCCATGCGTTTTACAGCATACTTTCATCGGGCATTCAACTTAAAGCAAATTATATATGGTCTTATGGACTAGGTTTTGGCCGTCAATTCAAAGTATCTAAAAAGCTTTTCTCAAATGTTGAACTGTCCTCTCATGCACTTTCTTCTAAAGCAAGTTCATTTGACAACTTAAACTTATTGAACAAACTCAACCTCAATTTTGGCTATCAGCTTGCTCCTCATTTTTCATTGAATATTGAACCAACTCTTAACATATATGTAAGTGATGCATTCAATGAAAACACCCAGAAATATGGCTATGACATTGTTAGAACGCCTATATATAGTAAAAATTACACCAGTAGCGGAGTGTCTATTTGGCTTGGGTATTCAGCATCGTTAAAATTCTAACATTTCTTCAACTTCTTTGTAGGGGTAAAATCACACTTTGTTTTCTAGTTTTTGAATTGCAACAATTTAAATTTCAAAAACAAAAACATGAAAACGAAAATCATCTTAGTACTTATTACGCTTCTTAATTTCACTTTGTCATTGGCACAAGACTCCTGCCAGCAAGCAAAAGACGACACCTCAAAAGAGCGGTTGTTTCAAGCCACATTAATCCCGGGATTCGGAACTGGAAATGGTGCTAAAGAAATGTATAAGAATAGAACCTCTCTAAATGTATTTGTTGGTTATGAATATAGTTTTGAAGGTTTTGAATTAGGTAGTTTTTACAATATAAACACGAGTGATGTCACAGGAGTTCAAATTGCTGGATTTGGTAATGCTGTTGGTGGATCTACGCTTGGTTTTCAACTTGGAGGCTTCAATAACATTGTTAAAAGAGAAATGAAAGGAGCTCAAATCAGTGGATTTCTTAATTATGCGGGTGGCCATGTCAAAGGCTGGCAACTCTCAGGCTTTGCTAACATTGCCAGAGAAGACATAGATGGAGTGCAACTTTCAGGGTTTGTCAATATAGCGAGCAACTCTAAGGGTGTGCAAATGGCAGGTTTTATCAACAAAACAGATACCCTAAAAGGAACACAAATGGCGATAATAAACAAAGCAAAAACAATAAGAGGCACTCAAGTAGGTCTGATCAATATTGCTGACTCTGTAAAGTCTGGAACTACGATCGGACTTATCAATATAATAAAATCGGGGTTCGTACAATTTGCAACCGAAAACAATGATGTCACGGATGTCAATTTAGTTTTCAGATCCGGTACCAAATCTTTTTACACAATCTTATCCGCTGGAATGGAAACCAAAGAAGAATTTATTTGGTCTTATGGAATTGGTTTAGGAACACAGTATGATTTCAAAAACAACGTTTTCGGGAATGTTGAGCTTTCAACCCACGCCATCAACACAAGTGAGGGTCACGCTAAAGAGCTAAATTTACTGAACCGTTTGAATCTAAATATTGGATATCAAATCGCCAGAAACCTATCTTTAAATGCTGGTCCTGTATTGAACATCTATGTAACACAGGTAGTTGATCCTGAAACAAAAAAATATGGCACTATAGGATTGACAGAAAAAGGCTTTTTCGATAAGACTTACTCCGGCACCAATTTGAAAATGTGGATGGGCTATTCTGTATCATTAAGGTTTTAAACAGAGGCTTAATTTTTTAACCCCAACCAATTCATAAATATTGGAATTGGTTGGAGTTAAAAAAAATGGTTTACATTAAGAATACCTTAATGTGTGTCATAGATTACTTCATCAGCACCATGAGTCAATCTTTTCAAGGGCTTCAACAATAGGATCACCAAGATGCCGAACAAACCACAAAAGACAAGTATGCCAGTGAAAATCTCAAACTCTCCTGCTTGCTGAGAAAACTCACCAATAAGACCAGCTACTTTATTACCAAGTCCGGTTGCAGCCCAAAATACGCCCATCATAATCGAAACATATTTTACTGGTGCCACTTTGGTGATAAATGAAAGTGCCACAGGGAAGGTACACAACTCACCTACGGTATGAAGGAAATAAGCCAACACCAACCAAAACATAGCAGAACTTCCGCTCTCGGTATATTCTAAAGATGCCATAGACATAAAACCAAATCCTAAACCAGTGATAATTACTCCAACGGCCATTCTAAACATAGACGAATATTCTTTTCCTATTTTTTGCCACCAAATCCAAAACGAAGCAATGGCAGTCCCCAAGGTGATAATGAAAAATGCATTGATGGATTGAAACCATGCAGATGGCACTTCAAAATTCAAGAACTCAATCATACGATTGGTTTTCTGTTGTGTGTACAAATTCATCAATCCTCCGGCTTGCTCAAATGCTCCCAAGAAAACAATGACAATTAGAAATGATAAGAGCAAGACTGAAAACTTGTCTTTTTCCACTTCATCAATATCGTTGTAGATCATTGTCATAAATCCGAATACCCATGCTAGGAAAATACCAAGCAATGAATAGGCATATT
>CAXBNB010000689.1:0-2865 GCA_963976505.1 uncultured Reichenbachiellaceae bacterium | reverse complement strand
CCTGTATGTCTTTACATCAGAAGCCAAGGGCACGAGCCGGGACCAAAAAGTGCCCCTTACGAATGGTGTGTCACCAACTGGGACGGTAAGAATTGGCAGACCAATGTGATTACTACATCAGATCACAACTACGACATGGGAAGTGTTTTTATCGAAGGTAAAAAGTGGAAGATAGTCGGTCCGACTGAGCCGGGACCACAAAAATTTGGTGTAGGCGGTGAACTAGCTATATGGCAGTCTAACAATAAAGGTCAGAAATGGAAAAAAATCAGGGTACTTACAAACAACAGTAAACTGAGTCACAGCTATGTCAGGAGACCAATAAATTACAAAACTCCTTTTTGCTTTTTCTGGTCAGATGGAGACTCACACAAACTCAGCAAATCAGAATTGTATTTTGGGGATTTTGAAGGAAATATCTGGAAACTACCCTATGAAATGGAAGATGATTATGCAAAACCGATTAAAATTAATTGACAATCATACTGATGCTATTCTATCAATAAAACTATATAACTATGAACACAAAAATTGGCTTTTTATTCCTCATTTTACTTTGTCTTACTCTGGTTTTACCAAAAAATACATTGGCAGACGAATCCTTGCCTAAGTTGCAAAACCCCATGACAGTTAAGTACTTAAAGAGCAAGCTTAGAAAATCTCAGCCAAGGTTGGTTTTAAATAGCCAGATTGAGAAAAACTTAAAAAACAAGTTGAAATCCGATCCTGTTGTACAAAATATGTACAAAGCCATTCAACTCAATGCCACAGATATCCAGAATGAACCATTTCTTGAAAGAATAAAAACTGGACGAAGATTACTTTCCGTTTCAAGAGAAATGCTTTACCGCATCAACATGCTCGGAATGGTATATCGCATCGGAAAGGATCCTAAAATATTGGAACGTATCAATGGTGAAGTCTTGGCAGTCTGCAACTTTTCTGATTGGAATCCTTCTCACTACCTTGATGTTGCTGAAATGTCAATGGCTGTAGCTTTTGCATTGGACTGGACAGCAGGAGCCTTGCCTGCAGCTACAATTGAACTGGCCCAAACGGCCTTGATAGAAAAGGGAATCAAACCTAGTTACAACAAGGAAGGAAACACTGGCTGGGTCACTGGCACCAACAACTGGAATCAGGTATGTCATGGTGGAATGATTGCAGCCTCTATTGCAATAGCGGGAAAAGATCCTGAATTAGCAGCCAAAACAATCAGTCGGGCATTGGATGGTATGCCACATGCTTTGGTAGAATACGGCCCAGATGGAGTGTACCCTGAAGGATCAACCTATTGGACTTATGGTACCAGCTTTTCTGTTACCACTGTAGCCATGTTTGAAAGCGCATTTGGTACCGATTTTGGTTTGTCAGATTATCCTGCATTTAAAGAAAGTGCGGTTTTTAAAGTGTTGATGAATGCCCCCTCTGGTTGGTATTACAATTTTGCTGATTGTGGTGACAAAAGGAGCGAGAATGGTGACCTCACCCTTGCTTGGTTTGCTTCTAAAACAGGAAATGAGGCATTCTATGAAAAAGACAGATTCCTTAGACCAGCCGAAGATATTGGCAAATTAAGACGTCTGGATGGTGCCGGGTTAGTTTGGTTGCCACAGTTTAAAAAACAAAGTCAGGAAAGCATGCCTACTGCATGGAAAGGAGGCGGATCTAATCCTGTTGTGATTTTCACAGGTGGCGAGAATGACCCAAATAGATATTATTTCGGTGGTAAAGGCGGCAGAGGTACTGTAAACCATGGCAATATGGATGGAGGCTCTTTTATCTTCGAACTCAATGATGTCAGATGGGTAGTAGATCCAGGAAACCAAGGTTATCATGATTTGGAAAAAACTGGTTTCAATCTTTGGGCAAGGTGTCAGGATTGTGAAAGGTGGAACTTGCTTACCAAAAACAATTTTGGACACAGTACCATTTCTGTAAACGATCAAATGCACGTGGTGGACGGTATGGCTTCCATTGTTGATTTTAAATCAGGATCATCTCCAGAAGCTACGATTGATCTTTCCCCAACCTTCGTTGGGCAATTGAAAAGTGCCAAAAGGAAATTTACAAAAGACAGCAATACTTCTTTGGTAATAGAAGATCAGATTGAAGTTTCTGAAGAAACATCGATGATCACCTGGCAACTGATGACTACTGCTGATGTAGAGATTGTAAAAGGTGGAGCAATATTAAAACAAGATGGCAAAACATTAAAATTGGACAACCTTTCTCATGCTAAATACACCGTCTCAGTGGTTTCTTTGTCACCTGCCCCACTGAAACTAGATCGTCAGATTGAAGGTCTCAAAAGGTTAGAAATAAGAATTCCAGCATGGACTGTTGAGAATGGTACATTGAATTTAAAAGTTAGACTTTCAGGCGATTGAGCTTTGCGATGGATAACTTAACTGTAGTCAAATCTTTAAGAAAAATTTTATGAAAATCTTATTTGCCGGTGCGTTCATTTTGTTGAGTTTTTTGATTTCTGATCATGAGGCTTTAGCAAAAACGGATCTTGAAACCATCCGTGCCAAAGTGGTAAAAGAATTAATGCAGTCGGAAGTTGATGATGTAGAAATTGAAACTTTGATTCAATCCATAAACGAAGACGGCACATGGTCTGATATCAATTACAAGGATGTGTCCAGGACAGGTTTTGAGCACCGGAAGCATCTTTCAAATCAAGTGAAACTGGCACGTGCTTATAAAAAGAAAAGCTCTAGGTTTTACCGCAAAAAGAAGATAAAAAAAACAGTGGAACTTGCGTTGGAACATTGGGTTGACAATGACTATATCTGTGACAATTGGTGGCACAATCAAATTGGCACACCCAATGCTTTGGTCTCTTTAATATTGATTATT
>CAXBNB010000688.1:0-2865 GCA_963976505.1 uncultured Reichenbachiellaceae bacterium | reverse complement strand
AGGATATAGGCAAAAAAATAACTGTAGCTGAATACAATACCAAGTGTCGCGAAGCAGTCATGAAATTCAAAGACCAATGGGACGACCTCACTGAAAAGATGGGCTACTGGGTGGATCTTGACAATCCCTATATTACTTTTGAAAAGGATTATATGGAAAGCCTTTGGTTTCTGCTCAAGAAATTTTACGACAAAGGGCTTCTGTACAAAGGATATACCATCCAGCCATATTCACCTGCTGCAGGTACAGGGTTGAGTTCACATGAGCTTAATCAACCTGGCACTTATAAAGATGTAAAGGACACTTCCATTGTTGCTCAATTTAAAGTAACTCAAAACGAAAAGTCTAATTTTCTATTTGATGAAAATGGAGAATCCGTTTTTATAATGGCATGGACAACTACTCCATGGACTTTGCCTTCCAACACTGCTTTGGCTGTAGGCAAGAAAATAAAATATGTAAAAGTTATAACCTTCAATACTTATACATTTAAGCCGATTTCTGTAGTTCTAGCCAAAGATTTGGTAAACAAATATTTCAGTGATAAGGCTAAAGAACTAGAATTAGATGATTTTAAAGAAGGCGACAAACTAATTCCATGGAAAATCATTTCTGAATTTGCAGGAGAAGATTTGATTGACGTGCAATTCGAGCAGTTGATGCCTTATGTCACCAATGACGAATTGGCTCAAAATGCCTTCAAAGTGATCCCCGGAGATTTTGTTTCGACAGAAGACGGAACTGGAATCGTACATATTGCACCTACTTTTGGTGCGGATGACTTTAGAGTAGCTAAGATGGCGGGTGTTCCCGGCATTTTAGTAAGTGATGCTGAAGGCAATCAAATGCCCCTTGTGGACAAGCAAGGTAAGTTTGTTGCCGAAGTGAGTGATTTCGCAGGAAAATATGTAAAAGCAGAATACTACTCAGACCAAGAATTAGCAAATCCTGACTTTAGGGCAACTGATGTATTGATTGCAATCAAACTTAAAGAAGAAAACAAAGCCTTTAAAGTAGAAAAATACGAACACAGCTACCCACACTGCTGGCGAACTGACAAACCCGTGTTGTACTATCCTTTGGATTCGTGGTTTATTAAAACCACAGCATACAAAGACCGATTGGTCGAATTGAACAATACAATAAACTGGAAACCAAAATCAACTGGTAGCGGCCGTTTTGGCAACTGGCTGGAAAATTTGGTGGATTGGAACCTTAGCCGGTCAAGGTATTGGGGTACCCCATTACCTATTTGGGTTTCAGAAGATAAGAAAGAACAGAAATGCATTGGCTCTATAGCAGAGTTAAAGGATGAAGTAGCCAAATCTGTGACAGCAGGATTTATGACCGAGCAGATTTCTGATGATTTTGACTTGCACCGACCATATGTGGATGACATCTATCTAGTAAGTGAAAGTGGTCAAAAAATGTTCCGTGAGCCTGATTTGATCGACGTTTGGTTTGACTCAGGAGCAATGCCTTACGCCCAATTTCATTTTATGGGAGACGACCCTAAAGCAAAAAATCAAGCTGAAGGTGGTCTCAAGGATGTATATCCTGCGGACTTTATTGCAGAAGGAGTAGATCAAACACGAGGTTGGTTTTTTACACTACATGCAATTGCCGTGATGCTCTTTGATAGTGTAGCATTTAAAAATGTGATGGCTAACGGTTTGGTACTAGACAAGGCAGGTAATAAGATGTCCAAAAGGCTAGGTAATGCGGTTGATCCTTTTAAAACCATTGGTCAATATGGACCTGATGCTACCAGATGGTATATGATTGCCAACGCGAATCCATGGGACAATTTGAAATTTGACTCTGAAGGTGTTGCTGAAGTCCAAAGAAGGTTCTTTGGCACTTTATACAATACTTACTCTTTTTTCAGTCTTTATGCCAACCTGGATGGTTTCAAATATGAAGAAGATGAAATCCCTCTTGCGAAACGAACAGAAAGTGACCGTTGGGTCATCAGCAAGCTGAATACTTTAATTTCAAAGGTTGATGAAGGGTTCAATGATTACGAACCCACAAAAGCGGCCAGAGAAATCCAAGAATTTGTCATAGACGATTTAAGCAACTGGTATGTGCGACTCAATAGAAAACGTTTTTGGAAAGGAGAGTACAACGAAGACAAAATTTCGGCGTATCAAACACTGTACACGTGTCTGGTAAAGGTAGCTCAATTGAGTGCTCCAATAGCTCCGTTCTACATGGATAGGTTGTTTTTGGATTTGAATATGGTCTCTGGACAGTTCGAAACTGAATCTGTTCATCTTACAGATTTTCCTGTCAGAAATGAAAGCCAGGTTGACAAAGACTTAGAAATTAAGATGAATTTGGCACAAAGAGTATCCTCATTGATCCATTCTCTTAGAAAAAAAGAAATGATCAAAGTGAGACAGCCTTTGTCAAGAATCCTAATTCCTGTTTTAAATAAAGAAACGCAAGACCACATTGGTGCTGTAGAAGAATTGATCCTGGGCGAAATAAATGTAAAAAAGATAGAATTCATTGATGACACATCTGGTGTCTTGATTAAAAAAATCAAACCCAATTTTAAAAAACTGGGAAGAGAATATGGCTCTAAAATGAAGGAAATTTCACAGGCAGTTGCCAAACTTCAACAAGAAGATATAGCCTCATTCGAAAAAAATAATAGTTTTGAATTGACTATCAATGATTCAACAATTAAGCTGACCCTCGAAGATGTAGAAATCAGCTCTGAGGATATACCTGGATGGCTGGTTGCAAGCGAAGGAGGGCTCACTGTAGCACTGGACGTAACCATTTCGGAAGCGTTGAGACAAGAAGGAATCGCGAGAGATATGGTAAACAGAATTCAAAACCTACGAAAGGATATGG
>CAXBNB010000687.1:0-2871 GCA_963976505.1 uncultured Reichenbachiellaceae bacterium | reverse complement strand
CGGATGCCCAGACTGGGATGACGATGGCATTGACGATGGATCAGACTATTGTCCTTATGACCCTGGGACGCTTGCCAACTTAGGATGCCCAGATTTGAACCTAGCCGAAAATCAAATTCATTTCAAATTTAACAGCATCGAGATCCACGACAGTTACAAGAAAAGTATAGACCGCTTGGCTAATATTTTAATTCGAAATCCACAACTCAAAATAAGCCTAAAAGGCTATACAGACAATATTGGTTCCCAAGACAACAACAAAGAATTGTCATTACGACGTGCGCAATCCATTAAAACCAGACTCCAAGAAAAAGGAATTGATGGAAACAGAATTTTCACTGATGGTCTAGGAAAAATCAATGCCAAAGCTGATAACAACACAGATGCTGGTAGAGCTAGAAACAGAAGAGTGGTTATCAACATGATTCAATGATAGCTGAGAACTCCAAGACATTTCAAGCCTGGCCTTAAGAATTGGTAAAATAATTTTATATATTTAGCAAAAAAGCTTTAGCTATGGAGCAACAAAATCAACTTTCTGTCCTTTTGGTTGAGGACGACATGATCGAACGCATGAAATTCAACAGAGTGGTAGAGAAATCAAAACTAAATATTGATGTAATTGAAGTAAGAAATGGAGAAGAAGCACTTGAATCTTTACAAGATAATAAGCCTCTTCCTAATATCATATTTCTGGATTTAAACATGCCTCGAATGAGTGGTTTAGAATTTCTTGAAATTTTAAAAAACGATGACAAATTAAAATTTATTCCCACAATAATTCTTACTACCTCAGACAATAGAAATGACCTATTGGAATGCTATAGGACAGGTATAGCTGGGTATGTGCTTAAGCCATTGCAATATGAAGAGTACGTAGAAAAAATCACTATATTACTGTCATACTGGAGCATTAACGAACTTGTATCAAAATAATCTTATGAAAGGTGTTGTATTTAACGAATTTCTCGAAATGGTTGAAAGCAAATACGGCCTTACTAAACTTGATCAAGTCATAGAAGGATCAGATTTAAAATCCAAAGGGATATATACAAGCATCGGAAACTATGAGTCCCATGAATTTTTTCAATTGATTGGCAGCCTAAGTAAACACACGTCCATACCAACCGAAGACTTGCTCTATGATTATGGCAATCATTTTTTCGCATTCTTGGCCAAGACCTACCCCCAAATATTCCAACTCTACAAAACACCTCTGGCCTTGTTGAAGTCAGTTGACGAGCACATCCATCTTCAAGTAAGAAAGATTTATCCTGACGCTCGGTTACCGTCGATTACAGTAAACGAAAAAAGCAGGAAAGTGGCAGAAATAAAATACACGTCTAATAGAGGATTATACAAATTTGCTGAAGCGCTTATCTCAAAGACTTTTGATCACTATGATCGAAAGTGTAAGATTACTACGGAAATGCTTAGCCCAGATGGGAAAAATGTAATATTCTTGATTGAACACGATGAAACCAGTTGAAAGGGAGATATTGATCAGGGCTCTGAAAAGGGAAAAAGCTGCAAGAAAACAGGCTGAAAAAATTCTTGAAGAAAAATCCTTGGAATATTACGAAATCAGCAGAAAACTCAAAATAGCCAACAACACTACTAGTAAAAAACCAAAACATACAAATCAACCAAAAATTCAATACTCTAGTCTACCAGATGCCATGGTTCGTATGGATTTAAAGGGTAATATTCTTAAAATGAATGAAGCAGCAGTTGATCTTTTTGGCTACAATTCAGAAAAAGAGTATGTCAATGCCAAAAACCTCATCCATAGAGATGACTTCAGCTATGCTATGAAGTGCTTTAATGAACTACTCAAGCGAGGGAGGTTTACTGACTATGTAGCCAGGGTGTATACAAAAAACGAACCTTCAAAACGTGTCCATATCAATGCCAACATAGTTTATGACAGCATGGGGCGTCCTATTGGAGCCCAAGGAATAATCCATGACATAACCAAAGAATCACGAGTAAGAACCATCATTGAGACACAACGAGCCGAACTTGCTGCCATCGTAAACCACTCACCGCTGGGCATTACACTAACAGAACAAGGCGAATTAAAAAAATACAATAAAGCCTTCCAAAACATGATAGGGTATACATCAACCGAAATGCTGAACCTCAACCCTGAAGATTTGGTACGAAATAAAGACCTCATAGATTACAACAAATTCAAAAATGACTTTGATTCAGGACTGAAAAGTCATAGCGAATACATAAGTCACATGACCAAAAAGGATGGCTCTATTATATTAGTCAAGATCATTGTTACCTCCATTCTAGATGAGAACAAGTACCCAAGGTATAGACTTTCTATGTTTGAAGACATTACTAAAAAATCCAAACAAGATAAACTCGTTATAGAACAGCAAAAACAGTTGAAGATAATAGTAGAAAACTCTCCATTAGGAATTCTATTGATCAAAAACAAAATCATTCATACAGCAAATGAAACCTTTCAAACTTTACTCGGCTATTCACAGAAAGAACTGACAAAAATGACAATGCGTGAATTTATTTATGAGCAAGACATTGAAAAAACAAAAACTTTTGTAAGAAAGATAGAGAAAGGTGCCCAAAACCCTGTTGTATTGATACACCGATTGGTTAAAAAAAATAAAAGTCTTGTAACAGTCAAAGCCAGTGTAAGTGCCGTTACCAATCAAGTTGGTAATCTCGATTACATGGTAGCGGTTTTCGAAGATATATCTAAGCAAGAAAAAACCAAAAAACAAAAAGAAAAACTACTTAAAAAATTAAAAATAAGTAATAAGCAATTGCAGGGATATGCCCATGTAGTATCTCATGATTTAAAATCGGCCACTCCTTAATAAAGTCAATCTATTGATA
>CAXBNB010000686.1:0-2872 GCA_963976505.1 uncultured Reichenbachiellaceae bacterium | reverse complement strand
AAACCTGGTGCTTCCTGACTCACCAATTCCGGATTGATCCTAGAGTATGTATTGTCTAAATCCACATCCTCTGTAGTCCCTTCATATTCTTTAATGGTAACTACATCATACCCATTAGGCAATCCATTTTGGTTGGCTGGATCCATGTCACGGGAGCCATTCAAAGGCCCTACTCCTCCACTGTACACCATCATACGCGGATCATCATTGCTTTTAAGCCAATCAACTAATTTTTTGCTCAATTTTGCTGTTTCATCATTTTGATATACCTGATATTTAGGGTTTCTGTTTTCATCAGAAGGGCCAGATGTATGTGTAATTAAGGCATTATCAGCATTACTCGATAAAACTCCTCCCGTAATCGCTTTATTGGCCCATGTTTGCGCCATGTTGGCATCTACATTCGACAATCTAACAGCAAGCCTAAGCATTAAAGAATTGGCTAGCTTTTTCCACTTGACAACATCTCCTCCATAAATCAAATCTTGTTCTGGTTTCTGCATGGAAATACTTCCAGACAATATCGTTGCTGATTCCTCTAGCTCCTTGAGCATATCTGCATAGATGTCTGATTGTTTGTCATATTTTGGTAACAAATCACCAGAAATAAATCCCTTGCCACCTTCGAAATAAGGAATATCCCCGTACACGTCAGTCAGCCTATGCATCAAGACTACCCTCATGATTCTGGCCATGGCATACACAGCTTTTTGATCGGGATCCTCTTTAGTCTTGGCAATTATCTCATTTACGTCAACAACCGGGATCAAGTAAGAATACTTGAAAAATTCTCCTTGCGTTAAAGGAGCAAACAAATATTTGTCACCAACTACCCAAGAACCTTCTGTGGCCGCCATTAGCTGTACAAACCCAGACAGACTAGGGTCTATAGCATCCATTGCAATTTTATTCGGTTGATTGCGCAATTGAACCTGAGCCAATAAAAAACTCATGTCAATTTCGTTCAACGCATTAGGATCTATATTTAAATCCGCCAATTCATCGGTATTACACGCACTAAAACTGATACTTAATGCGAAAAAAACCGCTATAACTTTATATGAATATTTCATGTCTTTATATCTAGTTTTTCTATCAATTAAAATTTCACTTTGAGATTGAACCCAAAAGTTCTTGATTGTGGAACACCGGCATATTCCAAGCCTTGGCTATTTCCGTTGTTATAAGTTGATTCAGGATCAATATTTTCTATATCGCTATATATCAACCAAAGGTTTCTTGCTACAAAGGACAAATTAACAGAACTGAATGGAGTATTTTCGATCAGTTTACTTGGCAGTGAATACCCAAAAACTAAAGATCGTAACTTGATATAGTCTGTACTGTAAACCATATTTCCTGAAGACCTGGCAGCAAAATCAAAATAATAATCTTCCAATTGATCCTGAGGCACATTGAATTCTTGTTGAATTCCATCGGTATTCATACCAGTAAAGGTCAAACCATTTTCCCTGCCTGGTAAAGTACCTTTATGTAGTCCATTGCTATAAAATAATGTATTTGTCCCTGAATGGATTTTTCCACCCTGCTGAAATCCTAACAAGAAACTCAAATTAAAGTTCTTATATCCAAATTCATTGGAAATACCTCCAGTGATCGGCGCTACACCTGTACCTAGTAGGACAATGGAATCTTCTGCCACAGGAAACCCATCTGAATTATATACAAACTGGCCATTGATCATTTTTTGTTGGCGGCCAGCTATCGAGCTGTAAGGATACCCAACCCTGTTGTGTATGAAAGCCCTATTTGTTCTAGATCGATCAGATTCTATAACATCTAGCCCATCAACCAGTTTCAACACTTCATTTGTGTTCCTAGCCACATTAAATGATATGTCCCATTTAAATGCACTAACTACTGGACTACCAGTCAACAACAATTCAATCCCTTTATTTGACATTTCTCCAACATTTACAGCTGCAGATCCAAAACCAGTAGATTCTGATACAGTAGCACTTAGTATATCATCAGTAGTTTTTCTATTATAGTAAGAAACATCCAAACCGATTCTGTTTTTTAAGAATCTCAAATCGAAACCTATTTCGAATTCAGTAACCAACAACGGTTTTAAGTTTTTATTAGGAACTTCATTCCTATTTGCTGAACCGAGAATTGCCCCTTGGTGGGAACCAACAACATTATATGTTAAATTAGTTCTATATGCATTTAATGGTGCGCCTCCTACCTGAGACCATGCAGCCCTCATCTTACCAAATGCAAACCAACTAGGAAGCTCAATAGCATCTGAGAATACAAAACTCATTCCTGCACTTGGATAAAAAACGCTATTACTCTGTTGATCTAAAGTAGAAAACCAATCCTTTCGTCCAGTAAAAGTAAGGAATACTAAGTTTTTGTAGGACACCTCTGCAGATCCAAACAAAGAATTGATACCAACTTCCGCCTGTCCAAATATTGGGGTCAAATTGTCAGAGCTAAAATTGGTAATTGAATGAAAATAAGGGACTTGAAACCTTTCGCCTTCCAGGCCAATCTGTTCGAAAGACCTTCTCATTTGATTTCCTCCAAGAAAAGCACTGATACCTATGTCATTTAGAGTCTTATTCATACCCAGAATAAATTCAGCATTTGTTTCCCTTTGTCGAATTTCTAATTCACTTAGTTCAGTATATCTCTCATTTCTTCCACCAGTGCCATAAGGAACCAAATTTCTTCTTCGTGAAGTGTACCAATCTGTACCTACCCTTCCTTGTAAATACAACCAATCAGTAAAATCATACCTGAGAATAGCAGACGCCAACATTCTGTCTCTTTTATCTCCTGCCTCATACTGATAGGCTGTCCAATATGGGTTGTTGACATACCGATTGTTGTTCTGCAGAGGTGT
>CAXBNB010000685.1:0-2876 GCA_963976505.1 uncultured Reichenbachiellaceae bacterium | reverse complement strand
GTAGTTTTCCCATTCTCATTGCGTCCCTGCAACCTTCGTTTGTGAGAATTCTGCCAATGTCTTTAATATCTGATTGCATGCCTTCAGCTTGTGCATGTCGGATTAAAAATAATTGCTTTGACATAGTAGTTTTCGGTAGTGATATGTCAGTAATTTATAGGATTTTAAAAATTTGTTTTTGCTTAAATCAATTTTTTTTATTGATATTTGGCGCTTTCATTCAATACAACAACAAATTCATGTCGCATAATTTAGTAATAGTAGAGTCACCGGCTAAGGCCAAAACCATAGAGGGGTATCTGGGAAAGGAGTATAAAGTGATGTCTAGTTACGGGCACGTGAGAGACTTACCCAAGGGCAACAATGCCATTGATATAGCCAATGGATTTTTGCCCACTTACGAGGTTTCTAAAGATAAGAAGGATATCATTAGTCAACTGAAAAAGGAAGTTAAGATTTCTGATATGGTCTATCTAGCAAGTGATGATGACCGTGAGGGAGAAGCTATTTCTTGGCATTTGAAAGAAGCCTTGAAGCTAAAGGATGACAAGACGAAACGAATTGTTTTCCATGAGATTACTCAAAGTGCAATTGCTAAAGCCATCAATAATCCAAGAGGGATTGACGTAGATTTGGTAAATGCCCAGCAGGCCAGGCGTGTGCTTGATAGACTGGTTGGTTTTGAGCTGTCTCCGATTTTGTGGAAAAAAATTAAAACCGGACTTTCTGCCGGACGGGTGCAATCCGTAACAGTGAGGTTTGTTGTCGAGCGTGAACGTGAAATAGATAAATTCCAAAGTACTTCATCTTTTAAAATTACAGCCGATTTTATATTGGACGGTGGGAAAGTATTGAGTGCTGAGCTCCCAAAGAAGGTGCAAACTTTGGAAGATGCAAGAAATTTCCTTGAGAAGTGTGTAGGGGCAAATTATAAAATCAAAAATCTGGAGAAGAAGCCGGCAAAGAAAACACCAGCACCTCCATTTACCACTTCTACACTTCAACAGGAAGCCAGTAGGAAATTGGGTTTCCCAGTAGGTATGACCATGAGTGTAGCTCAGAAGTTGTACGAAGCGGGAAAAATATCATATATGAGAACGGATTCTTTGAATCTGTCGGAAGAAGCACTGGCTGGAGCAAAACAGGCTATAGAAAGCAACTATGGAAAAGAGTTTTCCAAAACCAGGGTTTTCAAAACAAAAAATCAATCTGCTCAGGAGGCTCACGAAGCTATTCGTCCAACGAATTTTAATGTGAATTCAGCGGGAAAAGACGAAAGAGAAAATAAATTGTATGATCTCATTTGGAAGCGAGCTATTGCTTCCCAAATGGCCGATGCTCAAATTGAAAAAACGGTTGCGACTATTGACATTTCTACACAGGATGACAATCTTGTTGCGACTGGTGAGGTAATTAAATTCGAAGGATTTCTTAAAGTATATACCGAATCTACCGATGATGAAAACGGTGAGAGCGAGCAAAAAGGCATGCTGCCTCCCATCAATGTAGGGCAAGACCTAGATTTGAATGAAATGAAGGCCAAGGAAGGTTTTTCGAGGCATCCTGCTAGATATACTGAAGCCAGCCTTGTTAAGAAATTAGAGGAGATGGGAATAGGAAGGCCTTCTACTTATGCCCCAACTATCTCTACCATTCAGAAGCGCGACTATGTGGTGAAAGAATCTAGAGATGGGCATGAAAGGGCTTACAAAGAAGTAGTGCTTAAGAAGGATAATGTAGCCGTACTTGATAAAAAGGAAAATACAGGAGCAGAAAAGAATAAGCTTTTTCCAACAAACACAGCTATGGTGGTTACCGATTTTTTGGTGGATCACTTCACAACTGTTACGGATTATTCTTTTACGGCCAATGTTGAGAAAGAATTCGATGAAATAGCCAGTGGAAAAAAAGAGTGGAGTAAGATGATAGAATCTTTCTACACAGGATTTCATAAAAAGGTCGAAGCAACGGAAACGCTTGAAAGATCAGAAGTTGGTCAGCAGAGAAGCCTTGGCAATCATCCTGAATCAGGTAAACCAATTATTGCACGATTGGGTAGGTTTGGTGCCATGGTTCAAATTGGTGAATTTAGTGAAGAGGAGGGAGCCGAAAAGCCTCAGTATGCCAGTTTGAAGAAGGGGCAATTCTTGGAAAAAATCACCCTTGAAGATGCACTTGAGCTATTTAAATTGCCACGTCAATTAGGTGAGTATGAAGAGAAGGTTGTAGTTGCGGCTATAGGTAGATTTGGTCCTTACATCCGTCACGATGGTAAGTTTGTATCCATTCCTAAAGACAAAGATCCTTTGGAGATTACATTCGAAGAAGGGGTAGAATTGATAGAGGCCAAACGTAAATCAGATGCTGAGAAATTCATCAAGGGATTTGATGAAAACCCTGAAGTTCAAGTGTTGAATGGACGTTGGGGACCTTACATTAAGTTTGAAAAGAAAAATGTGAAAATTCCGAAAGATAAAGAACCTGCTGAGCTCACCTATCAGGAGTGCTTCGATCTTGCAGAGAAAACTCCAGATAAAAAAAGAGGAAAAAAGAAGTGATTTCCTGACTTATAGCCTATTTTTTTCTCTAAACACATGACAGTAAAAAGTTATCCACATGCATTGTGGACAATTTCCTATTGAGATAATCGAGTTTGATAAGTTGAGGTTTATATATTTGTATTTCACCTCAGTTTTAGGGGAGATGAACCACCGCAGAATTTGTAACAACAAATAGATAATGGGTAAGATAATATCAATAGCAAACCAAAAAGGAGGAGTTGGCAAAACGACCACAGCGATCAATCTGGCAGCTAGCTTGGCAGCTCTGGAGTACAAAACACTAATTGTAGATGCCGATCCACAGGCAAATGCTAC
>CAXBNB010000684.1:0-2877 GCA_963976505.1 uncultured Reichenbachiellaceae bacterium | reverse complement strand
GGGATTATATTCTGCCGCTGCAGGAATGCACAATGGCCAGGATGTAGAAGGTCTTTCAAGCTGGATTATGGAATTAGGTCAGATTCCGACTTCTGAGTACAATGAATACGGCCAAAAATTTAATCCTATCAACTTTGATGCGGATGAATGGGTTAGTACGGCGAAAAATGCTGGGATGAAATATATCGTCATCACTTCAAAGCATCACGAAGGATTTGGTTTGTGGGATTCTAAAGTCTCAGATTATGATGTTATGGATTTCACACCTTATAAAAAAGATATCTTAAAATCCTTATCTAATGCCTGTAAAAAGCAAGGCATAAAATTTGGGTTGTATTATTCCATTTTGGATTGGCATCACAAGGATGCTCAGGCTAATTCCTACATGATAAAGAAAAGCGAGAGACCAGAGAATAAGGCAAACTTTGCTCGGTACTTTGAGGAATACATGAAGCCTCAATTAAAAGAGATCATCACACAGTACAACCCTGAAATTTTATGGTTTGATGGTGAGTGGACTCCAGATTTCACTCATGAACAGGGGTTGGCTCTTTACCAATATGTCCGTTCCTTAAAGCCCAGTATTATCATTAACAATAGGGTTGATAAAGGTCGCAATGAATTACACGGCATGTACAAAGAGGATCAGAACAAATATGCAGGTGACTTTGGTACTCCCGAAAATGTAATTTTAAAAACAGCCAGTTCATTAGCTTGGGAATCATGCATGACTATGAACGATACATGGGGATATAAAACAAAAGACAACAATTGGAAATCTGCCAAAATGCTCATACATGATTTAATAGATGTAAATTCGAAAGGCGGCAATTACCTATTAAATGTTGGCCCAACTGCAGCAGGAGTCATTCCGAAAGCCAGTACTGATAGGCTAGCTGAAATGGGTAAGTGGATGAAAGTAAACGATGAAGCTATTTATGCAACGGAATCATTGCAAGAGCATTTTAAAGAAAATGACAACATTAGATATACAAAGAAAAAAGGTGAAGATATCATATATGCGATTTCACTAGAAAAGCCAAAGAATGAATTGCTATTAAAATATGTAAAACCTGAAAATGACTCTAAGATATTTTTATTGGGCAATAACAATCCGCTGCAGTGGACATATCAACCCGATATTGGTTTAAAAATCTCTTTTTCAGAAACCGATATTTCAGAGTCAAGAGAAAAGTATGCTTGGACATTCAAAATTAACGGAAAAGAGATCACGAAATTATAGATGATTCAACGATCCTTTGACATCATTCTTCTAGAAGCTCTTTTTCCTTCAAAATATTCCTCAGTTCTGTCCATCCCATAGTATCCACTTTCTTTTTAGGAATAATAATTGGGTTTGCCGGAGAAGAGAATAAAAATATACTGGTCTCTGTTTCTACAACATTTTTGATCGAAGACCAATCATAAGTTGTTGTTGCTTCAGGATGTTTGTGACTGATTTTTTCTGAATTTATTTCAATTTCATTTTCGCCTAAATCTTCACTGTTCTCAACGCTGGATTTTGCTCTGCCAAGCGCTTTTGCTATAAGTCTTTTAGGATAAAATAGCACCCATAAGGCGGACATTAGCACCACCATCAAAGCATTCTCCATTATCAGCTCTCCGCTCTGAAACTTGTAATACATAAAAACGCCAAAGACGACAGGAACCACCAAAGTCATCATCAATTTGGTTTTTTTAAATTGCTGATTCGTCAACAGATGGTATTTATGAAACTCCATCCAATCATCCACATCAAGGTTAAATTTTAACTGCATTGTATTATTTTTCAATCAATTTCAAATGTATCGGAATCCTTCAAAAAAGGATATTTATTTCTAAAAGCGTTCATATTTTCTTTGGTCAAAGAAATAGAAATCACAGCTTCCTTATTCTCCTGTACCTCTAGCGTATTTCCGAGAAAATCATATACTCCCGAATGACCAACATATTCATGACCCACGTCATCGCTTCCAATTCTATTCACTCCGGCAACATAACATTGATTTTCAATTGCTCGGGCTTTAAGTAGAGTATCCCATGCACTTATTCTTGGCTTTGGCCAATTGGCAACATAAACCAAAAGGTCATAGTCATATTGATCGGATTCAATATGATTTCTTGCCCAAGCAGGAAAACGCAAGTCGTAGCAGATCATTGGACATATTTTCCATCCTTTCCATTTTAGAATCAGCCGCTTCTTTCCTCTGATATATGGCTTGTCTTCTCCTCCCAATCCAAATAGGTGTCTTTTATCGTAATACTCAGTTTTTCCATCAGGAAAGACAGCATATAGTCGATTGTAATTCGAGCCATTTTCTTTTACCATATAACTTCCCATCACCAAAGCTGACTTTTCTTTTGCTATTTGATGCATCCATTTATAGGTATTTGTAGATGGAGGCTCAGCCAATTTATTGGCATTCATAGAAAATCCAGTAGTAAACATTTCAGGCAATATGATCACATCGGTTTCTCCTATTTCAGACCATATTTTTTCTTCAAACATAGCCATATTAGCGGCGGGACTCTCCCAATGCAATTCGGATTGAATTAAGGATATTTTTAAATCTTGCATAATATTTCGGCGGCTTTTATGAGTGATTCTTCGTCCTTTGCAAAGCAAAACCTCAGTAATTTATTGTCTGTCCTGTCTTGGTAAAAAACAGAAAAAGGAATGGAAGCTACTCCATATTCTTTTGTAAATTTTTCAGCGACAAGTGTATCAGGTTCGTTCGAAATTTCTTTGTAAGAAAATGTTTGAAAATAGGTTCCGGATGATTTTAAAGGTTCAAACCTAGAGTTCTTCATAAGCGCTAAAAACAAATCTCGCTTGCTCTGAAAAAAAGCTGGAAGACTGTAATAATGCTCCGGATT
>CAXBNB010000683.1:0-2878 GCA_963976505.1 uncultured Reichenbachiellaceae bacterium | reverse complement strand
TATATAACTAATGAAACCCCATTGAATACCACTATTTCTTTTTCCGGAAGCAAATTCAAGGTAATTGGAATACTTGAAAAGCAGGGAAACTCAGGGGGAAGCTCTAGTGCCGATAGGGCCATCATCGTTCCAATGGAAACAGGAAGGAAAATTGCACAAGGAAGGGCTTTGAGTTATAGCATAGGTGTCGCAGTAAAAGATCCTACGAAAATTGACATCACTATTGGTGAAGCCACCGGGCTAATGAAGGCAATCAGAAAAGATTTGCCAGGCAGTGATCATTCTTTTGACATAAAAAAAAGACAATCTCTGGCTGAAAGGCTAGAGGAAATCACTGGGTACCTAAGGTTAGGAGGATTCACTATTGGATTTATCACTCTTATTGGTGCCTCTATTGGGCTGATGAATATAATGTTGGTATCAGTAACGGAAAGGACTCGTGAAATTGGGGTAAGAAAAGCACTCGGGGCAACTCCTCGCAATATCCGGCAACAATTTCTTCTTGAAGCACTCGTTATTACTCAACTAGGAGGAGTCACCGGAATACTGATGGGAATCATTATAGGTAATGTGATTTCAACATTTCTAAACCCAGGCACATTTGTAATTCCCTGGCTCTGGATATTATGTGGTTTCGGTATCGGCGTGGTAGTTGGATTGCTGTCAGGGTACCTTCCTGCTCATAAAGCTTCCAAACTAGACCCTATAGAATCTCTTAGATTTGAATGATCGCAATTATTTGCGATATTTAAGTTTTAAATATGCTATGTGAAGGTTTTTTGACAAAACAATAAACACTACCCTGTACGTGAAAAAATTTTTACTCATTTTTATTTTTCTTATTCCGTTTGTCCTCAAAGCTCAGGAAACCCTTATTACTGGTGTGTATCAGGGGCATAGCCTATATATAAAGAATCCCTACAACAAGGAATTAGGTAAATTTTGCATCAACTCTATCAAAGTCAATCATCGCGAAATTGATATAGACCTGAAGCTTTCCGCACTTAAACTGAATTTTAAAGAATGGGATCTTTTCTCACCGGTTGTGGTGAGGGTTTACCACGATGAAGTCTGCAAACCAAGATTCGTAAACCCAGAAGCCATTCTATACCACAGTTCTTTCAAATATGACTCCTTGTACATTTCAGATTCATTGATCATGTGGCACTCGAAAGGTGACAAAAAAGAAGGGCTCTATACCATAGAAAAACTGTCGGATGCCTACTGGGATGAAGTGTCTACAATCAAAGCCAAAGGTGACTTTGAAGGAGCTGACTATATCTATTTTCCGGAATATGATGTAGGGGGTAATAAGTATAGAATCAAATACTCTCTGCCAAACGGAAGGTTTTTGTACTCAAAAGAATTAGAAGTCTTTCACTACAACGAACCGATCACCTTTACACCCAAATCAGTTACTGATATCATAACATTATCCAGACACTCGGATTATGAAATAATGGATTTGGAAGGCAATGTAATCCTCAGCGGGTCTGGTAAAGTAATCCCACTCAGGCGCTTGAAAAAGGGTGACTATATGATTTACTTAGAAGGCTATTCAGACAATTTCATTAAGAAGTGAATTGGCTAGTTGATAAGAGAAATTCCGAAGAAATTACTTAACACCACGAGCACGAACAATACTCCAAGGATAGCTGGGCAAAAGTAGCTTATCGTCAAATTCAGAAACTTCTGTACAAAAGAGCCTTCATAATTAGGATAGCCTTCTGATAATTCAGCATTAAGGTTTTTGGTTTTCCAGATGTGTGCCGCAAAAAACACGATTAGACACCCACCAAGAAGCAACAATATATCTGCCAGATGTCCAAAGAACGTCATAAAATCTGTGGCCGACTCTGCACCGATATAGGTAATGAAGTTGGAGAAAAAAGCACTGTAACCATTGCCTAGCATGGAAGGAATTCCTGCAACAAATATTATAAGTGACGTAACTATTACAGCTCTATTCCTTTTGATACCATACTCATCGACAGCATAGGAAACAGGCACTTCCAATAATGAAACAGTAGATGTAAGTGCAGCAAATGAAAGTAATAAAAAGAAAAATGAGCCGACTACTATGCCCAATGTTGGTCCCAATGATTGAAAAACCTGAGGAAGGGTTACAAAAATAAGTCCAGCTCCACCCTGTATATTTGTCATATCTCCACCGGAATTGTAAGCCACCAATGGAAACATCATCAAACCAGCAATAAAAGCAATGCCTACATCAAACATAGTGATATAGGCTGCTGAAGAGACTATATTTTCTTTTCTAGATAAATAACTACCGTAAGTAATCAATGCTCCCATACCCAAAGACAAGGAGAAAAATGCCTGTCGCAGTGCCCCTCCTACAACCCTAAGGTTCAATTCGGAAAAATCGGGTACAAGGTAATATTTAACACCTGTCATTGCGTTGGGCAAGGTAAATGAGTACAATACCAGACCTAATATCATTACAATAAGTGTCGGCATCAATATTTTTGCTGCCCTTTCTATTCCGCCGGATACACCTCTGGATACAATGAACGCAGTAACCAACATGAAAATAATACCGTATAGCCCAACCTTTCCAATGTCAGAAACAAACCCTCCGAAATTTGACCCTATATCGAAATTGCCTTGAATCATTTCAATAAAATAACCAAAAGCCCAGCCAGCGACTACATTGTAAAAGGACAGTATCACAACTCCTGCCAATATGCCCAGCATCCCAACGATCTTCCACCGTTTAAATCCTAATTCAGTAAAGGCGCCTACCGCATTCTTTTCTGTTTTTCTACCTATGGCTATTTCTGTGACCATCACCGGGAAACACAATAAAAAGCAAAATATCAAGTAAAGCATGACAAACGCAGCACCTCCTCCAGCTTCT
>CAXBNB010000682.1:0-2881 GCA_963976505.1 uncultured Reichenbachiellaceae bacterium | reverse complement strand
GTAGAAAAAACAGATAGGTCATTACCACTTTTGGTGCCAATGTCTGAAGTAGCAGGTCGTATGGCCATCCAAGAAGGGGCCAAATACTTGGAAAAACCTTCAGGAGGTCGAGGCATACTTTTAGGTGGAGTTCCAGGCGTAAGACCCGCAAAAGTAATGATACTTGGAGGCGGTGTAGTAGGCACTAATGCCGCAAAAATGGCTGCTGGTCTTGGTGCAGATGTCACCATATTGGATTTGAGTTTAGCGAGACTCAGGTACTTAGACGATGTAATGCCTGCGAATGTCAATACATTTATGTCTAACGAATACAACATAAGAGAGCTTTTAGGTACCCATGACCTGATCGTAGGAGCTGTATTGATTCCTGGCGCCAAGGCACCTCACCTGATCACCAGAGACATGCTGAAAGACATGAACCCCGGCACTGTGCTTGTTGATGTAGCGGTAGATCAGGGGGGATGTATCGAAACCTGTAAACCAACGACCCATGAAGACCCTACTTACGAAATAGATGGAATCCTTCATTATTGTGTGGCCAACATGCCTGGGGCTGTTCCTTATACCTCTACTCTTGCGTTAACCAATGCTACTCTACCTTATGCCATACAACTGGCCAATAAGGGTTGGAAAAAAGCATGTAAAGAAAACAATGAATTGAAGCAAGGGTTGAATATTGTAAATGGAGATGTAGTCTATAAAGGCGTTTCCGAAGCTTTTGATTTGCCCTATGTTCCTGTAGAAGATGTATTATCAGGGGTACAAACCGCTTGATAAAACTAAAATTATACTTAGACGAGGTTGTCTTAGAAGGCAGATTATTCCCAGATTCATTCTGGGATCTGTCAGATTTACAGCTATTAAGGTTTTTCAGAGGGGTGCCGGAATACCTGCCTAGACGGAAGTCAGGAATCCGATAACAGTTTAACCTCTCGAGACAACCTCGTTTTATATTTCAATCTAACAACGCACAGATTATACATTACCCATGTGAAATGGTCTCTTCCAATTGTTCCAAAGACTTACCTTTAGTTTCAGGCATCATTTTCCAAACAAATATCAATTGAAGTACCATCATAAAGCTAAAGAAGGCGAATAGTGGCCCTCCGCTAAATTTATTTACAATGAAGGGAAAAATATTCGCAATCAAAGCGGCAAAGATCCAATGAATAAAACACCCAAAGGATTGACCGGAAGCCCTTACTTTATTAGGGAATACCTCTGAAATAAACACCCAAATCACTGCACCTTGAGACATGGCAAAAAATGCAATATATACGAACAGATAGATTGGCACGAAAGCATACGATTCTGTAAAGAATGCATTGGATACCAATGCCAGCGTAGCAATAAGTCCTACAGACCCAATAAACATCAACTTCTTCCTACCCATCTTGTCTATCAATGTAATACCAATCATGGTAAAAACTAAATTGATAAAACCTACCCCGGAGGTAGATAGTAAAGCCGAATCAGCACCCAACCCTGTTAATTCAAAAATCCTTGGTGCATAATAGATAATGGCATTGATGCCACTCCACTGGTTGAAAAAAGCAATCAAAAATGCCAGCAGTAATGGAATACTGTATTTCTTTGAAAACAATGAATCTTTAACTGAAGATACGTCATTTTGCTCTGCTGATTTTAAGATGGCATTGTAGGATTCATCGACAGTGTCTGAATTGATCAAAGCCAAAACTTTTTTAGCTTCATCGTGCAATCCTTTTTTCACTATAAGCCATCTTGGACTCCTTGGGACGAATATCACAAGAAATACAAACAACAAAGCTGGCACTCCCTCCACACCCATCATCAACCTCCACGGCGTTTCTTCAGCGCCTAACTGGATCAAGTAATTGCATAAAAAAGCAATCAATATGCCCAGCACGATATTGAATTGAAAAATGGCAACCAACCTTCCACGCTGGTTAGCAGGAGAAATCTCAGAAATGTATAATGGCGCAACTACGGAAGATGCCCCTACACCTAGGCCTCCAATGAACCTGAAAGCCATAAATGTATAAATATCTGGTGCCAATGCAGAACCTAAGGCAGATATGAAATAAAGTACGCCTATCCAGAAAAGAGTCTTTTTCCGGCCTAAACTATCGGCAGGAATGCCACCAAGCATGGCACCTATCACTGTGCCATACAATGCAATGGCTACTGCAAATCCATGCAGTCCGTCACTTAGCCCCCAAAGTTTTTGAATGGCTTGTTCAGCACCTGAGATCACCGCTGTATCGTATCCGAATAGAAAACCACCCAGTGCTACGGTCACAGACCATAATACTACTTTTAATTTCATGTTGATTTGTTATAGTTGAATAGTTATTCCAAACATATAATTATTTGAGACAAATCCATTCATGAAATTGAATTATTAGAATTTGCTTTAGAAAATTCTGTTGTGGCAAGGAAGTTTGTGAAATTGAATGAGGAAAATGAATTCGAAGGGAAAATGTAAAAGTGATTATAATACATGTTTGACGGATTCCCGTAAACAGGAAATCCATCAAACAAAATATATTTTACAAATCCGTCTTAAACTTATATTTTTCCCAAACCTTTCCGTTGGAGTCAATCATATCCATGCTTATCTTATTCCCTTTTATTTTGACGGAAACCGTGAAATAAATTGCTTCACTAAAAGCAATGTCTTTGCCTGATGCTGGATGAAACCTGAATTTTGGATTCTCTTTAGAGCTATCTAAATCCCTACCGTAGTAGGCATCCCCTTCGATGGCATCTTTTTCACGTTTCAAGTTGTAAATACTAGCTCCTGCTCCTGCTGAAATCATGTAATGAACACCATCCCTTTTTGTACGGTAGTACAAATGATCGTGACCTGAAAACACGGCTGTAACCTTGTATTTAGTAA
>CAXBNB010000681.1:0-2890 GCA_963976505.1 uncultured Reichenbachiellaceae bacterium | reverse complement strand
CATCAAATGTGTTCAACCCTTCAGCCATATTTTTAACCGAATGAGAATAGACAGCATCCATGATGACTGCAATGCCCATTCCATGAGCAGTGTTGATCAATTGCTTGAGCTCTTCGGGCGTACCAAACCTAGAAGAAGGTGCAAAATAATTGGATACATGATAACCAAACGATCCATAATAAGGATGTTCCTTAATGGCCATTAACTGTATACAATTGAAGCCGAGTTTCTTTATTCTGGGTAGAATATTTTCCGCAAACTCCAGATATGTACCAACATCTTCCTTTTCCTGTGCCATACCTATGTGGCACTCATATATAATGGGTTCTTTTATACTTTTTATATCAAAACCCTTGTCGGTCCATTTAAATTTTTTCGAAGGGTTCCATATTTGTCCGCTGAAATCATACGTCTCAGGATCCTGGAAAGTACGTTTGATATAGGCAGGGATCCGATCTCTAGATTCTCCATTCGCATTCACAATTACCTTGACCTTAGATTCGTGATATAGCCTGTCTTGTTTAGGGTCTTTCAAAAACAATTCCCACACCCCGTTGTTCTGCTTCTTTAGTGGAATTCCTTCCTCCCAATTGTTGAAGTCACCAAACAAATACAAACCGTCAGCGCCAGGCGCCCATTCACGGTACCACCATCCACCTGCTTTTTTATCAAAATTGAAACCCAAGTAAGAGTCCGCAGAAGCAAACTTTTTGAGCGAAGAAAAGTCTTTCTTTATAGACTTTAATTTATCATTAAAATAACCGAAACGTTGATTTATATCATATTCATAAGGCTCCAACCATGGGTCGTCCTTAACCAGCTCTAACTTTTTTCCCATATTTCAACAACTAGTTTTGTTCAATAAAAAGTAATATACAAAGTGAAATATTTAGAATGAAATCCAAGAGGAGGAATAAATATTAGACGTAACGTCGGAAAGTGAAAGATCTGAGGACACTAACCTCAATTCTTTTTAAAGAATGAATCTACAAATTCATACTTATTAAAAACCTGTAGGTCTTCTACCTTTTCACCAACACCTATGTACTTAACTGGGATTTTGAATTGGTCTGAGATACCAATTACAACTCCGCCCTTAGCAGTGCCATCTAGCTTGGTGATGGCAAGAGCGGTTACCTCGGTGGCTTTGGTGAATTCTTGCGCCTGAATAGATGCATTTTGACCGGTACTTCCGTCCAGCACCAACAATACGTCGTGTGGAGCGTCTGCAATAAACTTTTTGATTACGTTTTTAATCTTGGTCAGCTCATTCATTAAGTTCACCTTAGTATGTAGCCTTCCTGCGGTATCTATTATTACTACATCGGCATTGGTTTCGACCGCTTGTTTCACGGCATCAAATGCCACAGAAGCTGGATCGGTATTCATTCCATGCGATACAACTGGCACGCCGACACGCTCACCCCAAAGTTTCAATTGATCGACTGCAGCAGCACGAAAAGTATCTGCAGCACCAAGTACAACAGATTTGCCTTTCTTTTTATACTGAGCGGCTAGCTTGCCTATAGTCGTAGTTTTCCCTACTCCATTGACGCCAACTACTAAAACAATATAGGGCTTTTTTCCTTCAGGGATAATAAAATCCTCAAGGTCGGAAGTATTATTTTCTTCCAGCAAAGCAGCTATTTCATCTCTCAATATTTGATTCAACTCTGATGTTCCCAAATATTTATCTTTGGCTACCCTTGCCTCTATTCGTTCAATTATTTTTACGGTGGTACCTACTCCTACGTCCGAGGTAATCAAAACCTCTTCCAATTCATCAAGTACAGTATCATCGACAGTTGATCGACCGGCAACAGCTTTTCCTAACTTAGAGAAAAAGTTGTCCTTAGATTTTTCCAAACCTTTATCAAGGGATTCCTTCTTACCCTTTGAGAAAACATTAAATAAACCCATGACCGTAAAGTAATTTAAAAACAAAAAAAGTCCCAGTATTGGGACTTTTTTAAAATCTTAATATTTTCATGAAGACTTATTTAGAAGACAATACTTCTTTTACTCTGTCTTCAGTAACCATTTCTTCTTTGAAAGTATAAGCCCCTGTTTTTTCAGATCTTACAGCTCTTATCACTTTGGCGTATTTCACACCACCTTTTTGTTTTAGCGTTGCAACAACTTTCTTAGCCATGACTATTTAATTTCTTTGTGAACAGTATATTTCTTTAAAATTGGATTGTATTTTTTCAATTCCAATCTATCAGGTGTATTTTTCCTGTTTTTGGTACTTATATACCTTGAAGTGCCGGGCTTACCAGTAGTCTTGTGCTCTGTGCACTCTAGTATTACTTGAACCCTATTTCCTTTTTTTGCCATCTTATTCTGTGATAATTAATTATACAAGAACGTTTCCGTTTTGCCTAGCTTTTTTTAGTACTGCATCAATTCCATTTTTATTAATGGTTCTCAATGCTGTAGAAGAAACTTTCAAGGTAACCCATTTGTCTTCTTCAGGAAGATAAAATCTCTTCTTGAAAAGGTTTGGATAAAACTTCCTTTTAGTCTTATTATGTGCATGGGAAACATTGTTTCCTGATCTTGGTCTCTTTCCTGTTATTTGGCAAACTCTTGACATCTCTTTAACCTTTATTTAGTCCCTTTTAAAGGGATTTTGAAAATCGGAGTGCAAATATCGTCATTATTATTTTAATTGCAAATATTGAGTCACGAATAAATTATTATTCTTTGAAACAATTTATTTAGCAAGTATTCAACGGGTTACACTCTTCCGATACTGAAAAAAATCAATCATTTTCACCATTACTTTTACTTCGATAAGTCTATCCAATCCAATTGCAATAACTGATTGTCTAAATCTTTGTTTTCAAAATAAATAAATAAGTCATGCACACCTTGCGTTGGTTTTATT
>CAXBNB010000680.1:0-2896 GCA_963976505.1 uncultured Reichenbachiellaceae bacterium | reverse complement strand
CTAACCTAGTTTTACTGGATATCGATAGGGAATCCATCGCCTATTTAGAAAGAAAGTATTCTAAAGAAAGTTGTCAAGTGATGCAAGGAGATTTTCTAAAAATGAATACCAATGAACTTTTTGAAGGTGGACGTTTTTCAATAATTGGAAATTTCCCTTACAACATTTCATCTCAAATATTTTTTAAAGTATTGGATGATAAAGACAAAGTAGGCGAAGTAGTTTGCATGATTCAAAAAGAAGTGGCGGAGCGTATTGCTTCAAAACACGGATGCAAGGCTTATGGTATTTTGAGTGTTTTTTTGCAGGCGTATTACGATATAGAGTATTTGTTTACAGTGGGGCCGGAAGTATTTAACCCGCCACCGAAAGTTAATTCAGCCGTCATCAGGCTTAGACGTAATAAAGTTGCTCAGCTGGATTGTGATGAAAAGCAGTTTCGAAGAGTAGTCAAGGAAGGTTTTCAAAAGCGCAGGAAAACGTTGCGCAATGCTTTAAAAGGTCTAAATTTGCCTGAAAACGTAACAATTTTGGAAATAATGGATAAACGAGCTGAACAGCTTACTATTCAGGATTTCGTTGACCTTACCAATAAAATCAAGTGATAGAAAACCTGCAATTCGAACTCTCCAAAGAATTTCTGGAGCGCTTTGGGCAAGCTGTAGAAGCTCAGGAAGATGATTTTATTAAAACCATTCTGGAAGGAGTAAAACCTGCAGATATATCCGAATTACTAGAAGAATTTGAAACTGAAGATTCTAAGTATGTCATTGACCTTCTTTCTCCGGAGATTGGGGCAGAGATAATAAGCGAACTGGATGAAGATACCCGAAGGGATTTTCTAACTCATTTTACTTCTGAAGAAATAGCCAACTTTGTTGAAATCCTGAATTCTGATGATGGTGCCGACATTCTAATGGATTTGGATATTCATATCAGGGAAGAGGTTATAGCCTCTCTTGAGAATGAAGAAAAATCTGCCAACTTACTTGACCTGCTCCGCTATGATGAAGATGTAGCAGGTGGATTAATGGCCAAAGAGCTTATCAAAGCCAATTTGAACTGGAGCATTAAGCAGTGCATAGAAGAGATCCGGAAGCAAGCTGAAAATGTACAACAAGTATATGCTGTATATGTGGTAAACAACCAAGGAGTTCTCCTTGGTAAAGTGTCATTGAAAAAAATAATTCTTGCCGATGACAATACCCGCATCGCCGACATTTACAATGAGGATGTGGTGTCTGTAGAAACATTTGTCGATGAAGAGGAAGTAGCGTCCATCATGCAGAAATACGATTTGGATGCCATTCCTGTGGTGAATGTAAAGGGCAAACTTGTAGGGAGAATTACATTTGATGATATCATCGATGTGATTACAGAACAGGCAGAAGAAAACAGGCAGCTCATGACTGGTATTACCGCTGATGTAGAGGAGGACGACAGTGTATGGATGCTTTCCAAAGCTCGACTCCCTTGGTTGGTGATCGGCTTGGTGGGAGGCCTGCTCGGTGCATGGTTTATTTCGAATTTTGAAAATGATATCTCAGTCATTCCAATAATGGCATTTTTTATTCCACTCATTACCGCTACAGGTGGTAATGTTGGGATTCAATCTTCTTCGATAGTAGTACAGAGTTTGGCCAATCCTAATGCTTTTGAAGACTCGATGGCTAAAAAAATGGTCAAAGTGTTTTTTGTCGCCATAGTGAATGGTATCATATTGGCACTGATAGTTTTCGGGGTTGTTATTTTTGTCACTTCTGACCAAACCATCGCAGGTATTGTGTCTATGGCTTTGTTTAGTGTCGTTCTATTAGCTTCATTTATGGGTACAATTGTACCACTGATTTTGGATAAATTTGGTGTGAATCCGGCATTGGCTTCAGGGCCTTTTATCACTACTGCCAACGATTTGCTCGGTTTGGGTGTCTATTTCACTGTAGCTCATGTGCTATATGGCTTGTAAAGCTAGTTTCAATAAAAAGTACTATTTCCAAAGTAACAAATGCAATCCCTCAAAAAAAAAATATTGATTATCGATACCATGCATCAGAGTATTATTCCATTGCTGGAGGGATTAGACTTTGATGTTGACTATAAGCCTAAAATTTCCAGGCAAGAAATCATAGACACACTGTCACAATATGTAGGTATAGTGGTAAGAAGCAAAACAACTATTGATGCTGAGCTATTACAACATGCGTCTAATCTTAAATTTGTTGCAAGAGCTGGGGCGGGTATTGATCAATTGGATGTTAAAATACTGGAAAGTAAAAATATAGCCGTTGTAAATGCTCCGGAAGGCAATAGAGATGCTTTAGGGGAGCATGCGCTGGGTATGTTGCTTTGCCTCGCCAACAAGATCAATGTAGGAGATCTGATGGAAGAGATTTACGAAAAGGCAGATGTGGTAAGCTTTCATGTGCCTTTGACGGAGGAGACGCGAAACTTGGCAGACAAATCATTTTTTCTGAATTTCACAAAAAAAATTGTGGTGCTGAACACATCTCGCGGTGAAGTACTGAACCTAAAGGATCTCGTGAGTTTATTAGAGGAAGGAAAAGTAAGATCTGCTGCCCTCGATGTGCTGGAAAACGAAAAACTAGATTTGTTTACCGACGATCAAAAAGATGTTTTTCAACGACTGATTCAGATGGAAAATGTGCTTTTAACTCCTCATGTTGGCGGTTGGACTTTTGAATCATACGAACGAATAAATCAAGTATTGGTGAAGAAAATATCAAAATTATCATACTGATAATTTGATATCGGTTGAGGCAATTATTTCATTTTTTGTTATATTTGCAGACTCAACAAGAAATTTAATAACGAAATAATACGAAACGGTTTCAGATATATGAAGCCGTTCTTTTTATTTATAAAAGATTTATTTAAA
>CAXBNB010000679.1:0-2899 GCA_963976505.1 uncultured Reichenbachiellaceae bacterium | reverse complement strand
GGCTGCCTCTTTGAGTGGTGCAGGAGCAAGAGTAATAGTTACTGAAATCGATCCTATATGTGCTCTACAAGCAGCTATGGATGGATATGAGGTTAAGAAAATGGACGATGCTGTGAGTGAAGGTGACATTATTGTGACTACTACTGGCAATAAAGACATTGTGGTAGGTCGTCATTTCCTAAATATGAAAGACAAAGCGATCGTTTGTAACATCGGACACTTTGACAATGAAATTGATGTGTCTTGGTTGAATACCAATGCTACTAAAACTGAAATCAAACCTCAGGTAGATCTATATGATTTAAAAGGCAAAGAAATTCTCTTGTTGGCTGAAGGAAGGTTGGTAAATCTTGGTTGTGCCACTGGTCACCCATCTTTTGTGATGTCAAATTCATTTACAAACCAGACTTTGGCACAAATAGAACTTTGGACCAATACTGACAAGTATGAGAACAAAGTATATATGCTTCCTAAGCACCTAGATGAAAAAGTAGCAAGACTTCACTTGTCAAAAATTGGAGTAGAGTTAGACGTGCTATCAGATGATCAAGCACAATACATCGGTGTGACTCCAGAAGGACCTTACAAACCTGAATACTACAGGTATTAATTTTACAGGAAACTGAACAAGAAAAAAGGCACCAATAGGTGCCTTTTTTTGAATCAACAAACGGCTAACATTTTACTTTTCATGCCAACCACAAACTCGCTACTTTTGCTTTCATGAAAAACTTTTGGAGGATATTGGGCTATGCAAAGCCTTTGGGTCTCAGTGCAATCAAATACGCTATTTCAACCCTGTTCTATGTAGTATTTAGTCTGGTCAATTTTACGGTTCTAATTCCGTTACTTGAAGTTTTGTTTGATGACGTAAACTCATCAACTTTGAGCCTGATCGAGCCTCCTCATTTTACTCTTTCCATGGATTACTTTAAAAATTCCTTTTACTACCACTTCAATAGTATTATTATAGAAAATGGCAGGCAAGGAGCATTACAATTTGTTTGTATTGTAATTGTAGCTTCTGTTTTACTTTCGAATATATTTAGATATTTCTCTGCAATGGTATTGGTATCATTACGAGTAAAAGTTCTCAGAAATATGAGGAATCATATTTTCAGAAAAGTAACGGAGTTGCACTTAGGGTATTTTACAGAGCAGAAGAAGGGAGATTTGATTTCGAGAATGACAGTGGATATTCAGGAAATACAGAACTCTGTCACTAACTCTCTCAAAGTATTATTTAAGGAACCAATCTTGGTGATCGGATATTTTGCCATTCTGTTTAGCTTGTCTGTAAAGCTCACATTGCTAACAATTCTTGTATTGCCAATATCAGGTGGCGTCATCTCCATTATCGCCCAGAGGTTAAAAAAACGCGCAGTGCAAAGTCAGGAATCTTTGGGTAGAATACTCAATATGCTTGATGAAAGTTTGTCAGGAATGCGAATTATTAAAGCTTTCACTTCTGAAGCCAGCATAACCAATAAATTTGAAAAGGAGGTAAGAGTCAATGAGCGATATAGCTACTCCGTTTTGCAAAAATTCGAAATGGCTGGGCCAATTTCAGAGTTTTTAGGTGTGTTTGCTGTGGCCGCTATTTTATTGGTAGGAGGCTCTATGGTGCTCAATAATCAAGGAGACATGTCTGCCCCAAAATTCATGGGGTTTTTGATAATTTTTACGCAAGTTTTAAATCCAGCCAAAGCCATATCTACATCCATTACCAACATCAATAAAGGACTTGCTGCATCTGTCAGAATATTTGAAATTATTGACGCAAAACCTGAAATCAAAGAATCAGATGATGCTCTTGTTATCGGTGATTTTAAAAAATCTATTGAATTCAAGAATGTGAACTTTTCTTATGGTCAAGAGCAGGTTTTATCTGACATTAATTTAGAAATTAAGAAGGGCGAGATTGTAGCACTTGTAGGGCCTTCAGGTGGTGGAAAATCAACATTAGCAGATCTGATACCTCGATTTTATGAGCCTAATTCAGGTGAAATATTAATAGATGGTGTAGCCATAAAAAACTACAAAGTAAAGAACTTAAGGGCTTTGATGGGCATTGTAACTCAGGAATCCATTTTGTTCAATGACTCGATTAAAAACAACATTGCTTTTGGCCTAGATAGCTTCGACGATTCAAAAGTAATATCCGCGGCAAAAGTAGCCAACGCACACGATTTTATTATGGAATCGCCAGAAGGATATGAAGCCATTATAGGTGAACGGGGAACAAAATTATCTGGAGGTCAAAGGCAGAGATTGAGTATTGCCAGAGCGGTATTAAAGGATCCGGACATTTTGATTCTAGATGAAGCCACATCTGCGTTAGACTCAGAATCTGAAAAATTAGTACAAGAGGCTTTGACTAACCTGATGAAGAACAGAACATCACTCGTAATAGCACATCGCCTTAGTACTATTCAAAATGCTGATAAAATTCTAGTTGTAGAAAAAGGTGAGATCATTCAAACTGGAACACACGAAGAATTGAGTGGTCAGTCTGGTCTTTATCAAAAACTGCTGAAAATGCAATCTTTCTAATTTTTTGCACAAGACGGGCTTACAGGCTATTTCTGATCCTTGTTTATTCCAAAGGGAGTTGAAGTCATTTCAACCTTTTTATTTTCGTCATAAATCAAGACATTGTCATTTTCACGATCCAATTTTTTATGATAAAGATGATACTGGATTGCCATATTGTTAACGCTTTTGATCTCCATACCCATATTCAAAGCCCGCAACTCCAAATCCACATCTTCTCCATACGTTGGAGCTTGGTACCGTTCATCAAATCCATTTAACAACAATAAATCAGCTTTGAACATGGAAAAATTACAACCCAAAAGTTTGATCTCCTTATTTTGAATCACCTTCCGAATAAGAGGGT
>CAXBNB010000678.1:0-2900 GCA_963976505.1 uncultured Reichenbachiellaceae bacterium | reverse complement strand
CGCAATTCCCAATTCTTCAATGAGCAATTTCAGGTCATCAAAATCCTCTTCCTCTAAATCTCTTTTAAACCGTGCATTGATGTCATCTATTTTCTTAACATTATCCAGCACCCTTGGGTTGGTTTCTTTAAACTGCTTTTCATCAAAATCATCACCAAATCGTTTAGCAGCTTTGGCTACTTCTTTGTTGATTTTAGCCTCAATCTTAGCGATGTGGTCTTCTATCAGCACATCCGCACGGTAACGCTTTTTAGAATCTTTATTATCAATCAATGGATCATTGAAAGCATCTACGTGACCAGAAGCCTTCCATGTAGTTGGATGCATAAAAATGGAAGCATCCAGCCCTACTATATTTTCATTCATTTGCACCATGGATTTCCACCAGTAGCTGCGAATGTTATTCTTCAATTCCACACCGTACTGCCCGTAATCATACGCAGCACTCAGCCCATCATAAATTTCACTTGATGGAAACACAAAACCATACTCCTTAGCGTGAGCTATGATCTTTTTCAACAAATTAGGATCGTCATTTTTTGCCATAGCCGCAAAGATATACCAATCCATAAATTCTGAAATAAAAACCTTGGGTAATCGGTTTTCAATTTATAAAGAGAACTAACAAACATCCTTTTACAATTCTTATTATCAAGAAAGAAAACAGCTCAAATATGTTCCATTTATTCTTATAGTTTTTTGGCATAATTACTGCTTATTTTGATCTTAGGTTCAGTTCTGATGTAGCTAAAAATTACCAATCATAACCTAATATTATTATATTGCACGACTGTAGAAATTGCTTACCAATATTTTCCCATTATATGATAGTGTATTTTATTCTACTTAAACGACTATTTTTAAATGCCAAAACACACAATTAAAACTGCGTGCCTGGTGCTATCACCAGTTTTCTTCATTTTAAGTTTCATGCCGATAAATTGGAAAACAAACTCTTCCGATTTCTCCCCTTACACGCAAAAAATTTCCGGAACAGATATAGGCATTGACCTGTCTCCCATCCCATCAGGTACTTTTATGATGGGAAGTCCACAAGGAGAAGCCTCCAGAAATGTAGATGAAGGCCCACAACATAAGGTCGATATCTCGGCCTTTTGGATGGGAACTTACGAAATCACCTGGCAGCAATATGAACTCTTTAGAGAAAGAAAAACAGATGATTTAAACGAAGGTGAGACCCGTGGCAGGGAAATTGATTTTGGAGTAGATGCCGTATCAGCTGCAACCGCTCCTTACATTGATATGAGTTTTGGTATGGGTAAAAATGGATATCCGGTCATTAACATTACTCAATACGCCGCGGCTACTTTTTGCAAATGGCTTTCTGCTAAAACAGGAAATTTCTATCGACTCCCTACCGAGGCTGAATGGGAGTATGCTTGCAGGGCCGGTACAACCACGGCTTACTCCTTTGGAAACGATCCAAGCCAAATCAACGACTATGGTTGGTTCTATGACAACAGTGATGGTAAATACCAACAAATTGGAAAGAAAAAACCAAATCCTTGGGGACTGTACGATATGCATGGAAATGTAGCAGAATGGACGTTAGATGAATACTCAATAGATAGTTACAAGCAATTTGCTAACAAAACATCTGAAAATCCATGGGTTATTGCAGAAAAACTTTACCCAAGGGTAGCAAGAGGAGGCTCATGGTATGATGATCCGCAAGACCTTCGAAGTGCTAGAAGGCAAGCTTCGAGCAAACAATGGAAAATGATTGATCCGCAATTACCAAAAAGCCTTTGGTGGCATACCAGTGCTCCATTCCTTGGTTTTAGGATAGTCAGACCGGTAAAAACCCCTTCTAAAGAAGAAATAGAAAAATATTGGTTGAAACCAATAGAAGACAACTAATAAATTAATCACTTTAAAATATAAATCTTTATTCAAATGACGAAAAACAGCGAACTATTAAACAGCAACCCTTCTCGAAGGAAATTTGTTAAAAATTCTGCCGTAGTTGTTGGTGGAATTTTAGCAAGTCAGTTGCCAGTAGGAGCCAGTGCTTATGTAAAAGGAGACGACACCATTAAGGTGGCACTCATTGGGTGTGGCGGTAGAGGTACAGGAGCAGCAGGACAAGCACTCACAGCAGATTCCAGTGTTCAAATTGTAGCCATGGCCGATGCGTTTAGAGATCGTCTGGACGATAGTTATGACAATCTTATTAAAAAATTTCCTGACGGTAATAGAATAAAAGTATCAGAGAAAACTAAATTCACAGGTTTCGATGCTTATAAAAAAGCAATTGACAAAGCTGATGTAGTTATCTTGACCACACCTCCTGGATTTCGTCCTATCCACTTCGAATATGCAGTAAATGCAGGAAAACATGTATTCATGGAAAAACCTGTTGCTACTGATGCCGGTGGAGTAAGAAAAGTTTTAGAAGTGGCTAAAATAGCCAAGCAAAAAAAATTGAACGTAGTTGTTGGTTTACAACGAAGGTACCAAAACAACTACTTGGAAACTTATAAGAAAATTCAGGAAGGAGCTATTGGTGATATCGTATCTGGACAAATATATTGGAACAGTGCCGGAGTATGGGTACGTCCAAGAGAAGCAGGTCAGACTGAAATGGAATATCAAATGCGTAACTGGTATTATTTCAACTGGTTATGTGGTGACCATATCTTAGAGCAGCATATTCACAATATTGATGTAGCCAACTGGTTCATCGGTTCTTACCCAGTAAGTGCTCAGGGTTTTGGAGGGCGTGAAGTAAGGAATGGTATCGATCATGGCGAAATATTTGACCATCATGCGATCGAATTTACTTATGCCGGAGGTCAGGTGATAGCAAGTCAGTGCCGTCATCAGCCTGGATGTGATTCTCGTGTAAGAGAACAATTTCAAACAACAACTGGTCGCAT